>NZ_MWOM01000096.1:0-11773 GCF_012931925.1 Acidovorax sp. SRB_24 | reverse complement strand
GGTAATCCCCCCGAAATCCGCTGCTCCGAGAAGTAGAGCTATGCGACCATGGCCAGCCGCTGTTTCGGGGTGATGCCGCCCAAGGCCATGTTTGGGCGTTCATGGTTGTACCGCCACATCCATTGCGTGGCGTACTCCCGGACCTCATCAAGGCCGGACCAATGGTACTGCGACAGCCACTCGTAGCGGACTGTCCTGTTGAAGCGCTCCACATAGGCGTTCTGTTGGGGCTTGCCAGGCTGGATGTGCTCGATGTGGATGCCCCGCGTGCTAGCCCAGTTCAGCAGCGTGGCGCTGATGTACTCCGGCCCGTTGTCGCAGCGAATCACCTGAGGCTTGCCGCGCCAGGCCATGATCTGCGCCAGCGTTCTGATCACGCGATGCGACGGCAGTGAGAAGTCCACCTCGATGCCCAGGGCCTCGCGGTTGAAGTCGTCGATCACGTTGAGCAGCCGGATGCTGCGGCCGTCTTCCAGCTGGTCGTGCATGAAGTCCATCGACCAGACCTCGTTGCAGTGCTCGGGCACCGTCAGCGGCTCGGGCTTCTCGCGCACTAGGCGCTTGCGCGGCTTGATGCGCAGGTTCAGTTCCAGCTCCCGGTAAATCCGGTACACGCGCTTGTGGTTCCAGGGGAAACGGCGCACGTTGCGCAGGTGCAGGAAGCACAGCCCGAAGCCCCAGTTGCGGTTGTTGTCGGTCAGGCGCAGCAGCCACTGGGCGATCTCATCGTCCTCGATGCCGCGGCGGGCCTCGTAGCGATAGCAGGCCTGGCTGATCTGGAAGGCCTGGCAAGCCGCCCGGATCGACAGGCCGCGCTGCTGCACTGCTCGTTGCGCCATCTCGCGTCGGCGAGATGGCTTCACCACTTTTTTGCGAGTGCCTCCGCGACGACCTCGGCCTTGAGTTTCTCCTCGACGTACATCTTGCGCAGCCGCCGGTTCTCCTCCTCCAGCTCCTTCATGCGGGCCATGAGCGACGCATCCATGCCGCCGAACTTGGCGCGCCACTTGTAGAACGTCGCCGCGCTGATGCCCAGTTCGCGGCAGAGCTCGGGGACCGTCAGACCGGCCTCAGCCCGCTTGAGCGCGTCGATGATCTGGCTGTCGGTGAAACGCGATTTCTTCATGGTAGAGATTCTCCTGTGAGAGTCTCTACTTCTCAGCGCATTGAATTTGCGGGGGGATTACCGTGTCAGCCCGCTGGTCGAACATGGCCTCCATGGCATCGAGGGCCAGGGCGATGTCGGCGGTTTCTTCCGGAGGCGTATTGGTATTGCAGGCAAGGAGTGAAGGCCTGACACACCAGGGCCTCCTGCCATTTATTGGCCAGAGTGGTGTGGTTTCCATAACCACGCCGCAGCACCACGCGTCCAACCTGGGCCACCGCGCGCAGGGAGAAATCCAGAATCTCAGGCGTGGTGTTGTCGCAGTCCACCAGAACGGCCACGCGTGTCTCCCCTCCCATGGCGCTGACACTCATATTTTTCCTAATATAAAAAACCCATAAGTTTCTCAACATATGGGTCTCAAATTCTCAGCTTATGCGTCTATCTACAAGATAGGCCATATGACATGTCCGGTATCCATTCGGTCAAAGGCCGATCCTCAACAGGTACAGGGATGGCTCACAGCCGAGTTGATCGGTAGAAGGTATGCTCAAATTGCTATCTTTTTTAGATAGACCAAATGACCTCCTACAAAGAACTGCTCGCTCAACGCGAAGCCCTCGACAAGAAGATTGCCGATGCGCGTAACGTGGAAATTTCTGCCGCAATTGCCAAGGCGCGTGAACTGATCGCCCAATACGGCTTGAACGAGGGCGACGTTTTTTCTAAGAAGGCAAGCCGTGCAGGCAAGCCCACCGGCACCGTGGCACCGAAATACCGCGACCCAGCCACTGGCGCCACCTGGACAGGGCGCGGCAAGCCGCCGCTGTGGATCGCGGGCCAAGACCGCGCGCAGTTCGCTATCTGAGGCGGCGAGGCGTTGCCTCTGCGCCGAAGGAAAGTTACGCAAAGCCGCTCTTTCTGATGGGCGGCCTTTTGGCGAGGAGGCAATGATGCCGCTGCAGCGATTTCTCACAGCGCAAGAACCTGTTTACGAACAAGTCTTGGCAGAACTGCATGCGGGCAAGAAAACCAGCCATTGGATGTGGTTCATCTTCCCGCAGCTCAAGGAACTGGGCCGCAGCGCTACAGCCCAGTTTTATGGCATCGCATCGCAAGCGGAGGCCCAAGAATATGCGCGGCATGCCGTTCTCGGCATGCGCTTGAAGCAGTGCTCCCAGAGCGTGTTGGAGCACAGGCACAAAACCGCGCATGAAATCTTCGGCTCGCCCGACGACATGAAGCTGCGCTCCTGCATGACGCTTTTTGCTTTGGCGGCACCGGGCGAGTGTGTTTTTACCGACGTGCTGGACGCGTTTTATCCGGATGGCCCCGACCTGCGAACCCGAGAGATATGGGCTCGAACAGCCGCGCCCAGACCTTTGCAGAACGCCCCTGGCACCAAGATGAACCGCCAATAACGACGGCGATGGCGACGACGGCGCTCGCGGCAAGCAGCGGTGGTGTCGTCGCCAGCCACTCCGGTCCGCTCCGCGCAGTCCCCCTTCGGCACAACCGGGGGAGCGTCGGCTCGGTGCTCCAGGGACAACCCGCTCGGTTGCAGATCACGAAGGCAAATTCAGGGCTTATCGAGCGACGCGAGCACGGCGTCGGCGTCTTCGAGACACGGCGTCACCGTCATCGCGAGCAAGTGTGCCCAGCCGGTTAGCATCCCGCCCCGATGACCAAGAAAAAGAAGCCTCGCAAGTCCACCACCCGCCGCAGCCGAGCCAGCGGCATCGCCAGCACCATCCGCCGCACAGTCCTCTGGCTTGGCGCCGCTGGCGTCGTTGCATTCCAGGCGTCGAGCTGCGGCTTCTTGCCTACCCCGCAGTCGCTGCCGTCCTTTCCAGCGCTCGAGCGGCCGGTTGCCGCGGCGGCAACCAGCTTTAAGGGATGCCCGCAGTTCTTTGCCGGCGGCATTGCACCCGCAACGCCGAGCGCACCCAAGCTGCGCGAGCTTTGCTACGACGCATTCGCAGTCCTGCACAGCGGCAACACGCGCACGCCGGTCTTTGTCGCACAACGGCTCAACCGTGCGAGCATCGAGGCTGCCAGGGACGAGCAGCGCACCGACAAGTTCTTCGCGGACGCACGCTTGCCGCGGGCCGAGCGCGCAGAGCTCAGCGACTACAAAGGCTCAGGCTGGTCGCGAGGTCACATGGCTCCAGCTGGCGACATGCCTACGCCGGCTGCGATGGCGCAGAGTTTTTCGCTCGCCAACATGGTTCCGCAGAACCCGCGGCAGAACAGCGGCCCCTGGGCCAAGATCGAAGCCGACACGCGGCACTACGTGATGCGCGCCAAAGGCGATGTGTTCGTCATCACTGGGCCGGTGTTCGCGCCCGGCGGTTCAGCCATTGGCAGCAACCAGGTCGCCGTGCCCACGCACCTGTTCAAGCTGGTCTACGACGCAGAAACCAAACGCGCATGGGCACACTGGCAGCCGAATGCAGATGACGCCCGTGCGGGGCGACCGATCAGCTATGGTGAGCTCGAGCAACGCGTCGGGATGGAGCTGCTGCCGGGTGTAGAAGTGAGGTGAACTCGCCAGGTGGCAAACGCGGAAGGCTGCTGTAAGTTTGATGTGTAACATGTCGTCACAGCCAACGAGGACGGCATGAAAACCATCATCACCATCATCGCTTTGCTGGCCGCCGGCTTGGCGCAGGCCCACTCGGGTGGAACCGACAAGCAAGGCTGCCATATGGACCACAAAACAGGCGCCCGTCACTGCCATTGATCGGCTTGAGTTTCACGCGCAACGCCGCATGCGCGGCGCTTCTGCTGATCTCTTCGGCGGTGCACGCCCAGGTCTACCGCTGCGGCAACACCTACAGCCAGGAGGCTTGCAAAGGCGGTCGCGCCGTGGACACGTCAGCGCCGGTCAGCGTCGAGGGTGGGCCAAGTGGTGGCGGCACCAAGACCATCTACCTATGCCAAAGCCACGGTGGCGGCATGTTCTGGTCGAGTGCACATTGCCATAAACACAATGCGTTTATCGAGCGCACCGAGAGCGTGCCCGCGAACATGGGCTGGGACGACCAGGTGCGTCATGCCCAGCACCAGCGCAATCAGGCGCAAGCCCTCACCCCCTCTGCGCCACAACCGGCGGCCGCGCAGCGCCAGCCCATGCCGAACCGAACGGCCGAATGCTCGGCACTCGATGAGCGCGTCAAGATGCTCGACAGCATGGGACGAGCAGGAAGCCGTTATTACGACCTCGACTGGGTCAGACGGGAACGAAAAGAGGCGCGGGATCACCAGTTCAGGTTGAGGTGTTGAGCGCATATGCCAGTCAAAGGAGCGGATAGTGCAGCGATGGATGTTCGGCACCGCTGCGGCAACTGCAGCCTTTGCAGCCCAGGCCGCCATTCCAGTGATCTTGCTTGAAGCATGCCGGTCACACGAGCACCTGCCGTGGTAACCCGAAGGTCAGCAATGGGTAGATTTCGGTAGCTGGCGAACTTCGGAACTCGGCCACAAGCCGACACACGAAAGACTCGTTCTACCCGACCTGGAGTGCCTCCAGGGCCTTCCCAACGGATATTTGCTCCATTACGAAAACGCTATCGCGTATTGCGGTAACATACTCTTAGGGCAGTAGCTTATTATGGTTAAAGCGCTCACTTCATGTGAGAGTTCCTGGTTCGATTCCAGGTTGCCAAAGGACATTCCGCGTCAATTTTTATATTAGAGTATCCTTTGGCAACCCAAATTCCCGCCGTACTCGCCGATGCGCAGATTCAATTAATCTTCAGCGCTCAAGTAAAAAATGTGCGCGACTTGAATTCTTCGTGGGTTCATCTGCTGCGCACTATAAATAGAGATTTGGTCTCTGGCAATCAGACCAGCCTCAAGACGCATACTCAACTTTTAGGGCTACTGTATTGTTCGTGGGCTGAATCTGCGTTCCTCAAGCTAATTCATACGCCGCGAGGCTTTGATGGTTCAACCATCAGGCAAATCCAACAGCACAAGAAGGATAACGGTATTGCGGAAGCGTGGAAGAAATGTCTGGAACTGGGTATTATGCGTGTCCCCGCAGCGAAGGCAGCCGGCGACTTGGCAAATATACGTCAAAGCTTGACAAGACTCGTAGTGACCTACATCGAAGGTCCGGCGCTTCTTCGAAACAAAATGGCACATGGACAGTGGGTCGTTGCACTCAATCGCGAAAACACTGCCATTAATTCCGATTTATCCAGAAAAATTGGTGAGCTAGATGTCGTCCAGCTTTCCGTGATGAAAAATGCCACCGAAGTGTTGATGAATTGCATTGAATTATTGATTCAATCCCCAAGTAAACATTTTCGCAGTTCGATTTGGGAAATCGTCTCTCGGCACGATGAGCAAATGCTCGAGCAAAGCAAATGGACATTGGAAGGAAAGATTAGTCAGTTGAAATCCCGTAAGCCGCTCTCTCGCTCAGTAGGATATTGATTTAAACGTAGGCGCGCATCCCGCGCCGCTCTTTGGCCCTCCCGAATAGCCGCGTTGGGCCCTGAAGAGACCTTCAGATCAGTGATCTGAAGCAGCCATCTGAGCATTTTTCAATAGGGCGGAAATTATTCGGCATGGACACATGCTACACGCATCCCAAGCTATATTGACTGCAAAAAAAGAGTGCCTGGTTTGACGGAATTTTTATATCTGTGCGTTTCCATAGTGCATCATCCAAAAACCCAAGCCGCAAGCCGTATTCAGGAGGAAATCATGACCAGAATATCCCGCATCGTCCGTTTTTATTCCGCCGGTTCTGCGATCTAAATTAGTTTGAGCGCACAGACAATCCAAGAAACGTGAGCAACTCAGACATTATTGCTACCGCCTCGGTCGTCGTCGCCGCCCTTGCGTTCTTCACAACTGCTTGGCAGACGTGGGTGGCCCATAAGCATAGCCGTCTAAGCGTCAAGCCATTTCTGTCCTGGGGTACTACGCGAAACAATACACACCAGGCTTTTGAAGTAATCGTTGCGCTGTCCAACTTTGGCGTCGGCCCTGCGATAGTTCGAGAGCGCTATTTCACTCTGGATGGCTGCCATTTCGAATCCCCGGATGGCAGATCAGCAGTCGAGGCTTTGGTAGAGAAGTTGCTTCCGGATGATTGGGGTTGCCGAGTGGCGGGGCAGGGACTTCCCGGTGAGGGAACGGCAATCCCTCCTGGTGCGACCATCAGAATTGCTCGCTTGCTCTTTCGCCCGGTGGTATTCGAGGAGCAGGGAGAACTTGCACGTCTCATGGAACGCGTTCGATTCGTGGTTGTTTACGATGATCTGTATGACAACCGCGATGTCTTTCGCACCTAGTAGCAGGGCTGACGTGCGGCCTCACAGATCGTTCGACGCGGACACGCAGCAGCATTGCGCCGTGAGCCGTGAGCCGTGAGCCGTGCGCCGTGCGCCGTGCGCGGAAGCATACGTCTCGCGGCGCAATGCCGCTGCTTGCCTGTCAACTCGAACGTTGAGCGACTGCTTTTCTACTGGTTGGCCGTCAGTTCCTGGCCGACTCCAGTCATCCGAGCGAGTGCATCAAGGGGGCAGGTCAAGGCTGACAGCCGTCGCTAGTTGGCATCAGGCTCTTGGACGGCTAAGGGCCCGAAGGCGACGGTGGGCATCGCACTCCAAAGCGGTCTGTAATGCACGCTTGCCCGGCAAGTCAGCCGGCGCGGAATTTTCCCTGAGGGTGCCCAGACTCCACCGCTTCGCAAGCTATAGTTTCTCCAATGCAAGCGTGCCGGGTTTTCAAGATTTTCTATACCTAAATATTTGCACAGTGAGGCGGGTGCACGCCTAGACTGCAAGCCAATACCAGGGGGAATCAGTGTCCATAATATCCCGCACCGCCCAATTTATCCCGCATTTTCCGCAGAATACATTACGTTAGAAATTCCCCCCCATGCAAGCAAATCCCGCGCTCTCCAACTACTGTGCATGTTTCATAGACCTGCTTGGGCAGAAAAATCTCTTGCAAGGCCAATCAATAATGCCAGACAAAGCGGACATCCAGGCTTATGAGCGATTCACTGAATCTGCATATAAGGCCATAGGCGCAATAAACGAACTGCAAAATCGAGCCGCGCACCTTATGCGAGGAACAGAAAAATTCTCGATGAGAGATCAAATTCCTGAAAGCGAATTGGCGACCTATGAGGAAATGAAGGCAGCAAAGCCAAAGCAACAACGATGGTCTGATGGATTGGTTTTATACCACTCCCTCGCAACAGATAAATTGAAATGCCCAATGAATGCCGTCATGGAGATATTCATGCTAAGTGGCACCTTGTGCTTGCTTGGGTTGGCCAGCGGGACACCCATTAGAGGCGCAATCGAAGTATCGTGGGGGGTGGAGTTGCATGACAATGAATTATATGGGGCAGTCGTAGCGAATAGCTACATCCTTGAAAGCACGGTGGCCCAATACCCAAGAGTGGTTGTCGGCCCACATGTTATCACTTACCTTAAATCCCATCTTCAAGAATCACTCGACCTCAATGACAAGATAAATATCTACAATCGGAACCTGGCTGTGTATTGCCTAAAAATGACAGCAACCGATAAAGATGGTTACTCCATAATTAATTATCTTGGGCAAGACTTCAAAGATTTGGTTCTGAGCGGAGAAGATGAGCCTCCAAGCTTGTATGAAATGGCATGCAAATACATAGCGGAACAATACTCAGAATATTCCGCTCAAATAGATAACAAGCTCGCCATTCGCTACGCTTGGCTCAAGGGGTACTTTGAACAACACCGCCCCATACATACCATTAGCACGTAATGTCTAACTGGTCGGTCAAGCGGACGCAAATAAGGGCAATGCCTTCGGAATTTTCATGGCCATTGTTGGTGTCGTGCACTCACCGCACCCTTCCGGCGCCGCTTACCTTGGGCCTTGAGTGACCGTTATTTCCGGCCTCCACCGGCAGCTCTTCGCCGAGAGCTGTCCGCCAGCGCCAGAGGCTCACTGGCAGCTACCGCTGCAAACCGGTTTTCGCTATCGGTACGTCGAACAGCAGCAACGGGTCGTTAGCCGACCATCAAATTGAAAACCGACCGTACCCTTCCCTGAAGTTCAGAAGGGTGCCGGCGAGGCCACCAGTGCTACTGGCCCCGGCCCCGCATAGATCACTTCGCCCGTGTGCCTGACCGTGACGCGCCAGACCTCGCCGTCCTGCTCAATCGCATAAGCCTGAGGCTCAAGCGGCAGCACGGTTTCTTTCGAAAACGCAGTCCCACCTGTGCGGGCAGGCACGCAGGCAGGGTCGGGTAGTCCCAAGGTGCCGTCATGGCGCTGCCTCGACACGGACCGGCCCTGCGCCGCGGTACATCAGCGTCGTGCCGTGGAGCATCACAACCCAGTTTTCGCCGTCCTGCGTGACCGTGTAGTCGCTCACCTGCCCGCCCAGCGGAATGCGCCCCTCACGGCCAGGAATGGAGCACGGCCAGATCAGCACCGAGGGTGTGGCGTGCGGGCTGTGAAAACCCGCGCACACCAGTTCCGCAGGCTGGTCCAGGATGATTCGCTCGGTGCGCGAGCCCTCCACGGGCATTGCCTCGGGATGCTCTTTGCGGATCGCCTCTTCGGACGCGCTGTGGCGTGTCGTAAACCACCGGCCTGCCGGGGATTGGATGCGCCAGCGGTAGCAAATCTCGACCCTCATGGCAGCCACACGTCAAAGTACGCACTGCTCGCTTCGGCGAGGCCCCGGAACCCGGCCTGCCGGGCTGCGACGCTGGCCTTGCCCCAGGCCTTGAGCAGGGTGAGGTCGCCCGGCGAGAGCTGCTGGGGTGGGGATTCCTCGAGGCTTGCCATCGTGTCCAGGGCAGCGGCCACCTGCTCGGGGCCGCCCAGCTGCTTCTCGAGTTCCCGGGCATAGCGCGCCTCGGCGGCGATGCGCTCGGTGGCGGGAAGCTGCTCCGGATAGTCACGCAAGGTGACGGTGTAGGTGCATTCGATGGCTTGCATGGTGCTTCTCCTGCAATGAAGGCTGTATAAATATACAGTCTTTTGAGGAATCCCGCAGCTACGATGCACGCAAGGAGGTGCGCCATGGCGTTGCTGGTCGGAACGGCATCCTGGACGGACAAGACGCTGCTCGAGTGCGGCAGGTTCTACCCCGCAAGCGCCAAGTCGCCCGAGGCGCGGCTGCGCTTTTACGCCTCGCTGTTGATTTCCACGCAGAAGTGACCCACTAACCCCCAGGATTTCCATCTAAATCTGATCCACGTACTAACCCTAACCTGCTGCTTTGTTAAGCAGCAGGAGACCAGGAGTGATAGACGTGGCAACACTGAGTGTCATCAGGCGCTGGGCCCTGCGAGAGCAGCTGTCCATCCGGGAGATCGCCCGCCGCACGGGCCTCTCGCGCAACACCATCCGCAAGTACCTGCGCGCTGGCGAGGCCGAGCCGCACTATGCCAAGCGGATCAGTCCATCCAAGCTCGATCCCTTCGCCTTGAAGCTCGCCGGCTGGCTCAAGACGGAAGCTGGCCGATCCCGCAAGCAGCGGCGCACCGTCAAGCAGATGTACGTGGATCTGCAGGCCCTGGGCTATCCGGGCTCCTACAACCGCGTTGCGGCCTTTGCCCGCCTCTGGCACGAGCAGCGCCTTTTGGCCCAGCAGACCACTGGCCGCGGCACCTTCGTGCCCCTGGCCTTCGGCCCGGGTGAGGCCTTCCAGTTCGACTGGAGCGAGGACTGGGCTTTTCTCGCCGGCGTGCGCACCAAGCTGCAGGTAGCCCACTTCAAGCTCAGCCACAGCCGAGCGTTCTACCTGCGCGCCTACCCACTGCAGACGCACGAGATGCTGTTCGATGCCCACAACCATGCATTCGCAGTCCTGGGTGGCGTGCCCCGTCGTGGCATCTACGACAACATGCGCACCGCCGTAGACCGGGTGCGCCGTGGCAAGGAGCGCGACGTTAATGCGCGCTTTGCGGCCATGGTCAGCCACTTCCTGTTCGAGGCAGAGTTCTGCAACCCCGCTTCTGGCTGGGAGAAGGGCCAGGTGGAGAAGAACGTGCGCGATGCCCGCCATCGCCTGTGGCAGGTGGTGCCGCCATTCGCAAGCCTGCCCGATCTCAATGCCTGGCTTGAAGAGCGCTGCGTGGCGCTGTGGCACGCGATCGAGCACGGCAAGCTGCCGGGCACCGTCGCGGATGTCTGGGCTCAAGAGAAGGCAGCCTTGATGCCGATGCCCCGGCCCTTCGATGGCTTTGTGGAGCACACCAAGCGAGTCTCGCCCACCTGCCTGGTCCACTTCGAGCGCAATCGCTACAGCGTCCCGGCGCCGTATGCCAATCGGCCGGTGAGCCTGCGGGTCTACGCGGATCGCCTGGTGATTGCCGCCGAAGGCCAGATCGTGTGCGAGCACCAGCGCCTGATCGAGCGTAACCACCATGGTGCGGGTCAGACCGTGTACGACTGGCGCCACTACCTGGCAGTGCTGCAGCGCAAGCCCGGCGCCTTGCGCAATGGAGCTCCCTTCCTGGAACTGCCAGCGGCCTTCAAGCGACTGCAGGCCACCTTGCTCAAGCAACCCGGCGGCGACCGGGAGATGGTGGAGGTACTGGCACTGGTGCTGCACCACGACGAACAGGCTGTGCTCGCTGCAGTGGAGCTGGCCCTGGAGTCGGGAGCTGCCAGCAAGACCCACATCCTGAACGTGCTGCACCGCCTGCTGGATGGTAAGCCCGCTCCAGCACCGGTCACATCGCCGCAGGCCCTCAAGCTGGCGGTGGAACCCCAGGCCAATGTGCTTCGCTACGACCAATTGAGGGAGGTGCGCTATGCGTCATGACCCTGCCATCGCTTCCATCGTGATCATGCTGCGCGAGCTCAAGATGCATGGCATGGCCCAGGCTGTTGCGGAACTGGCCGAACAAGGCGCTCCGGCCTTCGAGGCCGCCCAGCCGATCCTGTCCCAGCTGCTCAAGGCTGAGACCGCCGAGCGGGAAGTGCGCTCGGTGGCCTACCAGTTGAAGGTGGCCAGGTTCCCTGCGTACCGAGACCTGGCTGGCTTTGACTTCGGCCACAGCGAGGTGAACGAAGCTCTGGTGCGGCAGTTGCATCGGTGCGAGTTCCTGGAGAACGCTAACAATGTGGTGCTGGTGGGTGGGCCGGGTACGGGCAAGACCCACATCGCCACAGCCCTCGGGGTGCAAGCCATTGAGCACCATCGTCGCAGGGTGCGGTTCTTCTCCACCGTGGAGTTGGTCAATGCATTGGAGGAGGAGAAGGCCAACGGCAAGAGCGGACAGTTGGCCCACCGCCTGGCCTACGCTGACTTGGTGATCCTCGATGAACTGGGTTACCTGCCGTTCAGTGCTTCAGGGGGCGCGTTGCTGTTCCATCTGTTGTCCAAACTGTACGAGCGCACCAGCGTCGTGATCACCACCAACCTGAGCTTCAGCGAATGGGCCAGTGTGTTCGGAGACGCGAAGATGACCACGGCCCTGCTGGACCGGCTCACGCATCACTGCCATATTCTGGAGACCGGCAACGATAGCTTCCGGTTCAAGAACAGCTCGGCACAACAACCACCACAGACCACCAAGAAGGAGAAGACAGCCAAGAACTTATCCACAACGTGAGCATCGAGTTCACGCAAAAGGGTGGGTCAGATCGCGATGGAAATGGTGGGTCAGGTTTGCGTGGAAATCAACA
>NZ_MWOM01000104.1:0-7878 GCF_012931925.1 Acidovorax sp. SRB_24 | reverse complement strand
CTTCGACGACAAAATCATCTCGCTGTACGCCCGCGGCATGACGGTGCGCGAGATTCAAAGCCATCTCGAAGAGATGTATGGCACCGAGGTCTCGCCCAGCCTGATTTCCTCTGTGACCGATGCGGTCAGCGACGAGGTCAAAGCCTGGCAGGCACGGCCGCTGGACGCCATCTATCCCATTGTTTACATGGACTGCATCCACGTGAAGGTGCGCGAAGGGGCGGTGCGGGTCAAGGCGGTGTACCTGGCCATCGGCATCACCATGAGCGGCGAGAAGGAAGTGCTGGGCCTGTGGCTGGCGCAGACCGAAGGAGCCAAGTTCTGGCTGCAGGTGGTCACCGAACTTCGCAACCGCGGCGTGCAGGACATCTTCATCGCCTGCGTCGACGGTCTCAAGGGCTTCCCCGACGCCATCGAGGCGGTGTTCCCCAAGGCGGTGGTGCAGCTTTGCATCGTGCACATGGTGCGCCACAGCCTGAACTACGTGTCGTGGAAACGCAGGAAAGAGGTGGCGGCCGACCTCAGGCGCATCTACCAATCGGCCACTGCCGAGGAGGCCGAGCTGCGCCTGGGCGAGTTCGAGGCCAAGTGGGATACCGAGTACCTGCCCATTGGCCAGTCCTGGCGCAGGAACTGGAGCCGGCTGACGCCGTTCTTTGACTACCCGCCGGAAATCCGCAAGGTCATCTACACGACCAACGCCATCGAATCGGTGAACATGGGCCTGAGAAAGCTGAGCAAGAACCGGGGCTCGTTCCCCAGCGATGAGGCGCTGACCAAGCTGTTCTACCTGGCCCTGCGCAACATCAGCCAGAAGTGGACCATGCCGATTCGGGACTGGAGGGCCGCGCTGACCCGATTTACCATTCAGTTCGGAGACCGCATCTCCATCCACTGAAGTCCGACCCGTTTACACAAAAATTCGGACACGCCCCAGCGGCGAGCGCCCCTTGTCGTTCCAGCTTGCGCCACTGGAACAGCAAGCTGGCAGCGATACCTTCCTGGCGTGCAACGAGCGACACGCTCATACCCGGCTCGTAGGTTCGTCGCACTAGCGTGGCCTTCTCTGAAAGCGACCAGCGCCTGCGGCGCTGGTCGCTCATGATCACTTCAACGGTATCCGTATTCCTAGTCGTACTCACAGTCCTACTCCTATCTTTAAAGATAAGCGATAGACGGTGTCCTGTCATTCAAGAGGCCAGCTCACTGGCTGCGGCCCGCGCGGAAATCGCCAAGCTGCAGCGTGTGCTCGGCAAGAAGACCTTTGAGAACGAAATCCTCAAGGAAGCCGTGGAGTAAGCATCTCCGCTGTTGAATGAAAGGGCTACCAAGTCAGCCCCTGCGTTCAAGTCCAAAGTCCCCCATTCGCGAAGAATTCAGTGCATCGGAACCTACCCGGAGCACCTCATGAACACCTTCGCAATTCGAATCAAACCCTGCGTGCAAGCAGAACTGGCCGCTGCCTCAGCGGCCGAGGCACGCGGCGAGTTCTACACCGCATTCCAACACCTGGAGAGAGCCCACGTGCTCGGCCAAGCAACGACCGTCGAGCATGTGCGCGTGCACTGGCGCATGTTTCAGTTTGCGCTGCGCAACCGCCGCCACGGTGAAGCCACCGGCCAGCTCTGGCGGCTGATTGCCGCTTGCATCTTCACTGCGCTGGGGCTTGTGCCCGAAGGCAATACCGGTGGCACGGATGTCAGTGGATTTCGGCGTCTGCCCGTACCGAAAGACCTGAAGCAAGTCCTCGACGCTGCGCGGGTCTGAAGCAACCATCTCTGGAGAAATCATGCTCAAAAAAATGACTGCCTCGGCCACGCTTGTTGTGGTCGCACTCATGACCGCCGGTTGCATGTCGCCGCCCAAGGACTTGGATTTGTCCCTCGAAAAGAAATCTGTGGATGGCGTCTACCAAGTTGCGCTGTTGCCTCCAGCGCAAGCGCCTGCCGTCAACCAGATGCACAGCTGGAAGGTGAAGCTGGCCACTGCCGAGGGCGTGCCCGTTCGAGGCGCGAAGTTCCTGGTCGATGGCGGCATGCCTCAGCACGGCCATGGCCTGCCCACGCAACCGCGCGTCACACGGGAGATGGAAGCGGGCACCTATGCGCTGGAGGGAATGAAATTCAGCATGACGGGCTGGTGGGAGATGAAGCTGGCCATCGACGGGCCTCAAGGAACAGACAAAGTCACCTTCAACACGGTGGTGAACAACCCTACCGCGCGGTGAGGTTTCGGATGAACAAACGTGCCATCTGGGTTGCGGCTGCGGCGGCCGCACTCGCCGTCTCCGTATTCGCCGCACAGGAACTGCAGGCGCCGTTGCGCGACAAGTGGTCGGCTCAGGAAGTCGCCACCATCGCGTCGATGCGCCTCAAAGAGGCTGGCGAGCGTCCGGTCGATATGTCCAACGCCTACGAGCAACGGACCGAGGCCGCTACGCTGGGCCGCGCGCTGTTCAATGACAAGCGGCTGAGCAAGAACGGTCAAGTCTCCTGCGCCAGCTGCCACTCGGCGACCGGCCAGTTCGAAGACGGGCAGCAGTTCGGTAAAGGCATCGGAACTGGCAAGCGCCGCACCATGCCGGTGATGGGGGCAGCGCACTCACCGTTCCTCTTTTGGGATGGCCGCAAGGACAGCGCCTGGTCGCAGGCGCTCGGCCCCATGGAGGACCCCGCGGAGCACGGCGGCAACCGCGTGGCGTTCGTGAAGCTGGTGCTAGGCCAATACAAGGCCCAGTACCAAGCTGTGTTTGGTCCCGCGCCTGAATTGGAAAAACTTCCCGAGGACGCTTCTCCCAATGGCACCGATGCCGAGCGCGCAGCCTGGGCAGCCCTTCCGGAGATTACGCGCGACGGAGTCAATCGGGTATTTGCGAACATGGGCAAGGCCATCGCTGCCTACGAGCGCAATATCTCCTATGGAGAGTCGCGCTTCGACCAGTACGCGGAGGCCACTGTCCGTGGCGATGCACGAGGTCAGGAAAGTCTCACGCTTCAAGAGGCACGAGGGCTGCGCGCATTCCTCAACCAGGGCCAATGCGTCACCTGTCACAACGGGCCTCTGCTGACGGACCATGCTTTCCACAACACGGGTGTGCCGCCGATAGACCCCAGGAACCCCGACCGCGGACGCATCGAGGGGTTGAAGAAGCTGCTGAAGGATGAATTCAACTGTCTTGGCCCCTACAGCGACGCAAAGCCGGAGCAGTGCGGCGAGCTGCAGTTCCTGAACACGAACGACGCAGGCCAGCTCGGAGCGTTCCGCACGCCAAGCCTGCGCAACGTGGCAGCCAGAGCTCCGTACATGCACGCCGGCCAGTTCGCGAGCCTCGACCAGGTGCTTCAGCACTACGCCACATCGCCAAAAGCGGCGATTGGTCACAGCGAACTTGCGCGGCCTGGCGAGAAGCACGCTGAGCGCCAGACCATCCGGCTGTCGGCCGCCGACATCCAGGACCTGGCCGCTTTCCTCGGCGCCGTCACCGGCCCCGTCGTTCAGCCCAAGTAATGTTCCAGGTCGCGCGTTCGCGCACTGAGGGGTCCGGTCATCTGCAGGGCAGACGGTGCGAGGCCAAACATGTTTCGCGCCGTCCTGGAGAGGTGTGCCGAGTCCGCAAAGCCTGCCGCGTGGGCCGCCGTAGAGAGGGTCTCGCCTTGCATCAGGAGAGTCCAGACGTGCAGCAGCCGGCGCCACAACACGTATGTTCTCAGGGGCATGCCCGTTTCTTCCACAAAGAGGTGCCGGAACCGGCCTGGGGACAGGTTTGCAACCCGCGCGACCTCAGGGAGCGTCACGGCCTGGTCCACGCGTTGGAGGAGGTACTCGACGGCTGCCAGTACCCGCGGGTCGGAGGGTTCGCGAAGTGCGGTGCGCGAAATCTCTTGGACCAGCTGCATGCAGACCGCCTTGACCGCGTCGTAGCTTTTCTCGATCCGCCAGGCCCGGCTCAGATTCTTGGCGGCCTCTCCAACGGTATCCGCATCGAGCAGTTCGAGCCCGCCTTGAAGTCGGGCGGACAGTGCCTTACCCGCCGGCGTTTCCGGCTCGATGAAGAGAACGACGCTCATATCGCAGCCGTTCACGTCAATCGTGTGAGTCGCTCTGGAGGGGACCAGCGCTGCGGCACAGGACTGCCATTCACCGTGCCGGCCAAACTGAACCCGCAGGCCCGAGGGCGCGCCGATGGCCAGCTGTATTGCGTAGTGCGAATGCGGTGAAATGGGGGCACCGCTGCTTCCTTCGCCGATAAAGCCGCACACGCCCGCCCAGGCGACGAAGTCACCTCGATAGCGGTTGAAAGCAGACTTATCCACGGGGCCGCAGTCTACGCCTGACCCGCTCGCCTGACGAGGAGTCGCGTTCAGTACTAGGGCGTGTTCACGTAAATGGCCGAGTGCATGCCGGTTCGCAGAGAATCCTGCGCCTGCATGTCGATCACTCGCTACGACAAGCTGGATGTGATGTTCGCAGCCTTCGTGACCATCGCTTTGCTTTGCGAGCGGCTGCGGCAATGTGAACGCGCCCTAGCCCGCTGGACACCATGGACTCACGAACATGACAGACCGCTTTGCGGTTGATGCACAAGCGTCTCGTTTGGGTCGGTACCATCAGTTCGCATCCCGTGAGAGCTGCCTTTGACCTGAGCGGTGCGGCGGACCTTGGTCGTCCTATCCGAGAGCTCTTTTGAATGGCTGGTACCGGCAGCGCAGCAGTCACTCGACCAGCGAAAAGTCACATGACCGGTAATGGCGGCAGCGGTCATCGGTCTGCCAAAACTGGATGACGGCACCCAACCTGATGCTCACCGCAAATCCGCATGAATGCTGAAGAGGGGGGAGGTACAGGAACACCGACGCAGCCAACGGTGCCCCACTCTATGCCAGGCGATAGGTCCCTTTGCCCTTCTCGCGCACGGCCCCGGCGGCCACCACTCTGTGCATCGCCAAGCCCACAGAGCCTGTGGGAATCTCTGCCCCTTGCGCAATGGCCGCCTGGCTCAAGGTGGTCCAGCTGCGGCGGTCCAACACCGTTTTGAGGTGCGCCAGGACCTTTTCATCGTTCGCACTCAAGCGTTGGGGTGGGCTTGCGGTTTCCTTCGCTGGCTTTCGCACCGGCTTGGCTTTGGACGCCTGCCGTTGCGGCGCCGCCTTGACGACAGCGTCTTCGGCCGCATCAAGGCTTCCAGTGCCTGGACGGGCATGCGAGCGGCCTCCATGGTCTGACAACGCAACGATGACGGGCGTCTCGGGCTGCATCATTTCCGCCGCTGCCCCGTACAGGGTCTTGAGTTGCTCTTCGATGCCCTGCAGCTCATGCGCCATGCGCGCGATGGCGCGCAGTTGGGCGTAGGCACGGTCGGCCTCGTTACTGAAAGGCTCGCTGGCCACGATGCCCACCACACGGCTGGCGTTTGAATGGACTTCGCGCGCAAACGCCTGTTGGGCGGTGTGTAGGTTCTCCCCGGCCTTTTGCAAGGCCAACAAGGTCGATGGAGAAATGGGCATGGGGCTCCTTCAAAGGCATCTGGGCTGGGCATGCCGCGCGATGCTGTTGCGTAAAAGACCCGAGTTTATGGGAGGGCGCAGGGGTATGCGGCGCCTGTGCGCGCTGCTCCTAGAATCGAATCGCCTGTGTGAATACATTGGCCAGTGAATTTCAACCTACAACCCCACAAGATCCCCCCATGGCAACTGCAAAGAAGACACCCACTCCCGCCAAGAAGACCACCAAGGCGGCACCCGTCGTCCAGAAGGCCGCTCCTGCTGCCGCTAAACCGGCAGCGGCGCCCATCAAACCCATCAAGACGGTTTTCAACAAGACCACGCTGATTGCCCACCTGGTCGAGCGCTCGGGTGTCGAGCCCAAAGCCGCCAAGGCCGTGCTCGCGGCGCTGGAGGCTGCGATTCTGGGCTCCGTGCACAAGAAGGGATCGGGGGAGTTCACGCTGCCGGGCCTCATGAAGATCGGCTTGCAACAGATGCCTGCCAAGAAGAAGCGTTTTGGCAAGGATCCATTCACGGGCGAAGAGCGCTGGTTCCCGGCCAAGCCCGCATCGGTGAAGATCAAGACGCGTGCATTGAAGAAACTCAAGGACGCGACGCTCTGACCGCATAACGGGGCCGCCGCCTTCGCTGCGCGGCCTCTGTTCCGAGGCGTTTGGGCGTGCCGCAGGCAGCGTGCGGCTCGCCTTCGATGAACGTGCACTTTATCGCAATGCCTACGCGGCCCGGAGATGACTTTCGATGCGGCGGGGCGACCGACCGCTGCAGGCGGCGGATTCAACTGGTCGACGCAACACACTAAGAGCCGCTCAGGCCGAAGGAGTGTTGGACATGAAACAGCGACCGCGGATCTACTACTCGGACAGCCAGAAGGCGCTGATGTGGGCGCTGGAAGGAGGGCTGGACGTTGCATGAGATCGGTAAGATCTTCGACCGATCTCACTCGTCGATCCACAGGGTCATTGCGCAGACCGGTGGGATTCTCCCACCAGATCGCCGCCGTTCACGGCTCGCACTTACGCTGGCTGAGCGGGAAGAGATTTCACTCGGATTGGCGCTTGGCCAGTCGATCCGCTCTATCGCCGCCCAGATTGGCCGAGCGCCATCCACGGTCAGTCGTGAGATCGAACGCAACGGCGGGCGCATCGGTTATCGGGCCAACTATGCCGACAGCGCTGCATGGGATCGCGCGCATCGCCCCAAGCATTGCAAACTGACTCAGGATCGGGCCCTTGCGCGCATCGTGGCCGGCAAGCTGCGACTGCTGTGGTCACCCGAGCAGATCGCCGGCTGGCTCAAGCATACTTATCCATGCGACGAGAGCCAGCACGTGTCACACGAGACCATTTACCGCAGCCTGTTCATTCAAGCGCGCGGCGCCTTAAAGAAAGAGCTGCTGGCGCACCTGAGACGTACGCGTGGCATGCGGCGCTTTCGCCACTACACGCAGAAGACGGCAATCCATGGGCAGATCGTTGATGCCGTCTCGATTAGCGAGCGCCCAGCCTCTATCGAGGATCGTGCGGTGCCTGGGCACTGGGAAGGAGACTTGGTCTTCGGCAGCGCCAACAGCCAGATCGCGACGCTGGTCGAGCGCCAATCGCGATATGTGATGTTGGTGAAGCTGGAGGGCAAGGACTCGCAGACGGTCGTCGACGCGCTCATCAAGAATGCTCGCAAGTTGCCACAGGAGCTCTACAAATCACTGACTTGGGATCGAGGTACGGAAATGCATGGCCACAAGCGATTCACGATGGCCACCGATATCCAGGTCTACTTCTGTGATCCGCAAAGCCCTTGGCAGCGTGGAAGCAACGAGAACACGAATGGGCTACTTCGACAGTACATGCTGAAGGGCATTGACATCTCGGGGTACTCGCAGCTTCAGCTCAACGCGATCGCGAGACAATTGAACGAGAGGCCGCGCAAGACGCTTGGCTTCCAGACGCCCGCTGAGATGTTCAGCGAACTTGTTGCGTCGACCGGTTGAATCCGCCCTGCTGAACAGTCATTTGATTGCTTATCCCCCAAGTGTGAAGGTTTAGCAGCCAACGGAGCATCCATCAAGAGATGACGGCAAGCTGAAGAACTTTCGATGGGCCACGGGCCCAATGGTCAAAAATCCCTTGAAGCTTCATCTCTGCGCTATGGCAGGGCCACGCATGGGCCACAGGCGGGCCATGAACACAGACGTCAGAAAACTGTGACCCTGAGCCTCAAGGCCTTATTGGCTGCTGAGAGCGGTCAACTCTGAGACTTGAACCAAAATTTGACTGTATCGTGGGCCATGGAAAACTCACGTAAGTCCTTGATTTTGGTGCGGCTGGCGGGGATCGAACCCACGACCCTCGGCTTCGGAGGCCGATACTCTATCCAC
>NZ_MWOM01000075.1:0-16841 GCF_012931925.1 Acidovorax sp. SRB_24 | reverse complement strand
TGTTGATTTCCACGCAAACCTGACCCACCATTTCCATCGCGATCTGACCCACCCTTTTGCGTGAACTCGATGCTCACGTTGTGGATAAGTTCTTGGCTGTCTTCTCCTTCTTGGTGGTCTGTGGTGGTTGTTGTGCCGAGCTGTTCTTGAACCGGAAGCTATCGTTGCCGGTCTCCAGAATATGGCAGTGATGCGTGAGCCGGTCCAGCAGGGCCGTGGTCATCTTCGCGTCTCCGAACACACTGGCCCATTCGCTGAAGCTCAGGTTGGTGGTGATCACGACGCTGGTGCGCTCGTACAGTTTGGACAACAGATGGAACAGCAACGCGCCCCCTGAAGCACTGAACGGCAGGTAACCCAGTTCATCGAGGATCACCAAGTCAGCGTAGGCCAGGCGGTGGGCCAACTGTCCGCTCTTGCCGTTGGCCTTCTCCTCCTCCAATGCATTGACCAACTCCACGGTGGAGAAGAACCGCACCCTGCGACGATGGTGCTCAATGGCTTGCACCCCGAGGGCTGTGGCGATGTGGGTCTTGCCCGTACCCGGCCCACCCACCAGCACCACATTGTTAGCGTTCTCCAGGAACTCGCACCGATGCAACTGCCGCACCAGAGCTTCGTTCACCTCGCTGTGGCCGAAGTCAAAGCCAGCCAGGTCTCGGTACGCAGGGAACCTGGCCACCTTCAACTGGTAGGCCACCGAGCGCACTTCCCGCTCGGCGGTCTCAGCCTTGAGCAGCTGGGACAGGATCGGCTGGGCGGCCTCGAAGGCCGGAGCGCCTTGTTCGGCCAGTTCCGCAACAGCCTGGGCCATGCCATGCATCTTGAGCTCGCGCAGCATGATCACGATGGAAGCGATGGCAGGGTCATGACGCATAGCGCACCTCCCTCAATTGGTCGTAGCGAAGCACATTGGCCTGGGGTTCCACCGCCAGCTTGAGGGCCTGCGGCGATGTGACCGGTGCTGGAGCGGGCTTACCATCCAGCAGGCGGTGCAGCACGTTCAGGATGTGGGTCTTGCTGGCAGCTCCCGACTCCAGGGCCAGCTCCACTGCAGCGAGCACAGCCTGTTCGTCGTGGTGCAGCACCAGTGCCAGTACCTCCACCATCTCCCGGTCGCCGCCGGGTTGCTTGAGCAAGGTGGCCTGCAGTCGCTTGAAGGCCGCTGGCAGTTCCAGGAAGGGAGCTCCATTGCGCAAGGCGCCGGGCTTGCGCTGCAGCACTGCCAGGTAGTGGCGCCAGTCGTACACGGTCTGACCCGCACCATGGTGGTTACGCTCGATCAGGCGCTGGTGCTCGCACACGATCTGGCCTTCGGCGGCAATCACCAGGCGATCCGCGTAGACCCGCAGGCTCACCGGCCGATTGGCATACGGCGCCGGGACGCTGTAGCGATTGCGCTCGAAGTGGACCAGGCAGGTGGGCGAGACTCGCTTGGTGTGCTCCACAAAGCCATCGAAGGGCCGGGGCATCGGCATCAAGGCTGCCTTCTCTTGAGCCCAGACATCCGCGACGGTGCCCGGCAGCTTGCCGTGCTCGATCGCGTGCCACAGCGCCACGCAGCGCTCTTCAAGCCAGGCATTGAGATCGGGCAGGCTTGCGAATGGCGGCACCACCTGCCACAGGCGATGGCGGGCATCGCGCACGTTCTTCTCCACCTGGCCCTTCTCCCAGCCAGAAGCGGGGTTGCAGAACTCTGCCTCGAACAGGAAGTGGCTGACCATGGCCGCAAAGCGCGCATTAACGTCGCGCTCCTTGCCACGGCGCACCCGGTCTACGGCGGTGCGCATGTTGTCGTAGATGCCACGACGGGGCACGCCACCCAGGACTGCGAATGCATGGTTGTGGGCATCGAACAGCATCTCGTGCGTCTGCAGTGGGTAGGCGCGCAGGTAGAACGCTCGGCTGTGGCTGAGCTTGAAGTGGGCTACCTGCAGCTTGGTGCGCACGCCGGCGAGAAAAGCCCAGTCCTCGCTCCAGTCGAACTGGAAGGCCTCACCCGGGCCGAAGGCCAGGGGCACGAAGGTGCCGCGGCCAGTGGTCTGCTGGGCCAAAAGGCGCTGCTCGTGCCAGAGGCGGGCAAAGGCCGCAACGCGGTTGTAGGAGCCCGGATAGCCCAGGGCCTGCAGATCCACGTACATCTGCTTGACGGTGCGCCGCTGCTTGCGGGATCGGCCAGCTTCCGTCTTGAGCCAGCCGGCGAGCTTCAAGGCGAAGGGATCGAGCTTGGATGGACTGATCCGCTTGGCATAGTGCGGCTCGGCCTCGCCAGCGCGCAGGTACTTGCGGATGGTGTTGCGCGAGAGGCCCGTGCGGCGGGCGATCTCCCGGATGGACAGCTGCTCTCGCAGGGCCCAGCGCCTGATGACACTCAGTGTTGCCACGTCTATCACTCCTGGTCTCCTGCTGCTTAACAAAGCAGCAGGTTAGGGTTAGTACGTGGATCAGATTTAGATGGAAATCCTGGGGGTTAGTGGGTCACTTCTGCGTGGAAATCAACATACCGCTCCCTTGCTTGCAGAACGTGATCCCGATAGCGCGACCGGCTGCTTGATTCCGGCTCGATGCATTGCTCCCGCCTCTGAGCAGAAGTACGCCTGGGCCTACTGACCAGCCCGAAATCTGCAGGTGCGCCCGCAGGAAGCAAAGGTCAATCCGATGCCGTCAGCAGGCCCACCACACCAGTTCAATCAGGCTCTCGCTATCGGCACATCCTCCCACCGCGTCGTGTACTGCGGCGTGCGCCGCTCCTGCTTCATCGCCCAGTCCCTCGCCTTGTGGGTGCCCCCCGTGCTCGCTGAATGCACGGTGCCTTTGCCATACCGGCCGTTGAGCGCGTCGAGCGCCGCCATCAGATTGGTGCGGTCGCGCAGGTCTTCGCCATCGAGGTCGAGCTCGCGCTGCAGCACGCTCGCCGGCACCAGGTCCAGCAGCATCACCCCGGCCTTGGCCATCCGGTAGCCCGGCTCGTAGATGCGCCGCATGCCCAGGGTGGCGGCCCAGACCAGTTTGCCGGTGTCGGCCGTGGGGCGGCGCAGCGGCACGACCACCGACTTGTTGAACCTTGGGCCCGGTCGAAACGGCGACGTGTGCGCGAACACCAGCAGCTGGCTGGCCAGGCTCCCCTGCTTGCGCAGCTTTTCTGCCGCCCGGGAGGCGAACTCGCTCACGGCCTCGACAAGGGGCGGCAGCTCAGTGACGGCCTGGCCGAATGCCCGGGTGCAGGCAATCTCCTTCCTGGGCGCCGGCGCGTCGTCGAGCGCAATGCACTGCAGGCCTTGGAGCTCGCGCACGGTGCGCTCGAGCACCACACTCCAGCGCCTGCGCACCGTCGCCGGGTCCATGCGCATGAGGTCCAGCACGCTGTGCACGCCGCCTTCGTGCAGCTGCGCCGCAATCCTGCGGCCCACACCCCAGACTTCTTCCACCTGCGTGGCGGCCAGCACGTCGTCGAGGTCCTGGGCGGGCAACGCCGTGAGGTTGCAGACCTGCGCGAGGTCGGCCGGGTAGCTGCCAGGTTTGCGCTCGGCCGTTTTTGCGATGTGGTTGGCGAGCTTCGCGAGCGTCTTGGTCTGTCCGACACCCACGCAGCACGGGATGCCCACCCATTGGTGGATGCGGCTGCGGACATCGCGGCAGCGCTGGGTCAGGTCGCCGCGCAGCCCCTCTAGGCCAATGAAGCTCTCGTCGATGCTGTAGACCTCCTGGACCGGGCCGAGGCCCGCGGCCAGGCTCATCATGCGGTCACTCAGGTCGCCGTAGAGGGTGAAGTTTGCGCTCAGGGCCACCAGCCCTTCGGACTCCTGAAGGTGCTGCAACTGGTACCAGGGCGCACCCATTGGGATGCCCAAGGCTTTCGCTTCGTTGCTGCGCGCAATCGCGCAGCCGTCGTTGTTGCTGAGCACGATCACCGGCCGCGCGTTGAGGCTCGGCCTGAACACGCGCTCACACGAGACATAGAAGTTGTTGCCATCGACCAGGGCGTACATAGCGGTGCACTCGCAGGTGCCCTTGGGTCAGGACGTCGGAAAGAGCTTCACGCAGCCACTGACCACCCCCCAGACTTCGACGGTCTGGCTGTCGCGCGGGATGATGTCCGGGTAGGTCGGGTTGGCCGCTCGCAGCTTGATGCGGCCGCCGCGCTGGTAGAGGTACTTCACGGTGCACTCGCCGTCCACCAGGGCCACGACAATGCAGCCGTGTCTGGGTCGGATGGCGCGGTCCACCGCGATGATGCTGCCGTCCTCGATGCCGGCGTCGCGCATCGAGTCCCCGCGCACGCGCCAAAAAAACGTGGCCTGGGGGTGCTTCACCAAGAGCCGCATGATGTCCAGGCGCTCGACCACGAAGTCGTCGGCAGGAGACGGAAACCCCGCGCGCACCGTGATGCCACACAGCGGCAGCGCGAGCGCCTGCACCGCCGTATCAAACGGCACGGGCAGCGGGGAATCGAGAAGGCTGTACATATTTACAGTGTATCCGCCAACGGTCAGAATAATGCCATGTGCGTTTTTTACGACGTTCCAGGCCGCGAGCAACTGGTTCTCCACTTCGGGGACGTGCCCGAGGAGGAGTGGCGCGACAAGATGAGCCCGCTGTACCGCGGCCCGTTCCTGCGCGCCAAGGGCTCGGGGCGCGCGCTCGTGGTGGGGCAGTGGGGCATGATTCCCCCGCACTCCCCAACGCACATCCCGACGGCCCAGGACGGCAAGCGCCTGAGTACCGCCAACGCGCGGCGCGAGGGCATGGCCAAGGCGTGGACCTATGGCGGGCCCTGGCGCAAGGGGCAGCGCTGCATCATTCCGGCGCAAAGCTACGTCGAACCGTACTGGGGCACGGGCAAGCACATCGCCTGGCAGTTCTCTCGCGCGGACGGCGCGCCCTGGGGCCTGGCGGGCCTCTGGAGTGAATGGACTAACCCCGCCACGGGCGAGGTGCTGCCCAGCTACACCATGATTACGCAGAACTGCGACGACCACCCGCTGCTCAAGCGGATGCACCGGCCGGACCCCAGGCGCCCGCCGCACCTGCAGGACAAGCGCACCGTGGTGCCGCTGGAGAAAGGCGACTGGGATGCCTGGCTGCACGGCAGCGTTGAGCAGGCCGAGGCGCTGATTCAGGTGCCACCGCTAGAGCGGTTTGTGCATGGGCCGTTGGACCCGGCTGTCAGCGTGACGCTACCGGTTTCTTACCGAGTTCACCTCACTTCGACACCCGGCAGCAGCTCCATTCCGACGCGCCGCTCGAGTTCTCCATAGCTGATCGGCCGCCCGGCGCGCGCGTCCTCTGCATTGGGCTGCCAGTGTGCCCATGCCTTCTTCGTCTGCGCGTCGTAGACCAGCTTGAACAAGTGCGTGGGCACAGCGACTTGGTTGCTGCCAATGGCTGAACCGCCGGGCGCAAAAACGGGTCCCGTGATCACATATACATCCCCCTTGGCGCGCATCACGTAGTGCCGCGTGTCGGCTTCAATCTTGGCCCAGGGTCCGCTGTTTTGCTTCGCGTTCTGCGGGACCATGTTCGCAAGCGAAAAGCTCTGCGCCATCGCTGTGGCGTTGGGCATGTCGCCAGCGGGTGCCATGTGGCCGCGCGAGTAGCCCGAGCTCTTGTAGTCGCTGAGCTCTGCGCGCTCGGCCTTGGGCAAGCGTGCGTCGGCGAAAAACTTGTCGGTGCGCTGCTCGCCCTTGGCCGCCTCGATGCTTGCGCGGTTGAGCTTTTGGGCGACAAAGACCGGCGTGCGCGTGTTGCCGCTGTGAAGCACTGCGAACGCGTCGTAGCAGAGCTCGCGCAGCTTGGGCGCGCTCGGCGTTGCGGGAGCGACGCCGCCGGCAAAGAATTGCGGACAGTCCCTGAAACGGGTTGCCGCTGTGGCAGACGGCCGCTCCAGCGCTGGGAAGGACGGCAGCGACGGCGGCGCTGGCAGAAAGCCGCAGCTCGACGCCTGGAATGCAACGATGCCAGCGGCGCCAAGCCAGAGGACCGTGCGGCGGATGGTGCTGGCGATGCCGCTGGCTCGGCTGCGGCGGGTGGTGGACTTGCGGGGCTTCTTTTGCTTGGTCATCGGGGCGGGATGCTAACCGGCCCCAGAGGCAGTGACGGCATTGGTCTGCTACTCGCGGTGGCGCGCCGAAGCCACACATGCGGATGTCGCCATCGTCAAAGGCAACGATCAGGCAGAGCAGGGTATCGGCGCGCTTGCGCATTGGTGAACCGGCAGCAGGTCAATACCGGCGCTGCGCGCGTGCCTAAGCGGCCGATGTTCGTCAAACCAACTCTTTACTCACCGCGGCGTGCGCACGCTGGGTTTGTGTCGCCGGCAACGTGACGGATAAGTCGATGTCGGCCGACGGGGGGATTTGAGTGAAGGTTGACCGCCTCTGCGCTGTGTGTGAGCGCAAGTTCCCATCGAGCCCATGCGGATCGAGCCTTGGCGCAGCTGCGCGACGAGTCAGTCGCCATCAACGCGCCCATCCTGCACACCGAGCTCCTCGGTGAAGCCGCGCATGCGGTGACCTTGGGCGGCCTAAGAGGCCGAGACATCGACGGCCGCCGGGGATAATGAGACCTTCGCTCCCAAGGTACCCATGGCTCACTCAGAACTTTTCCTCGACCAACCTGGCCTCCCGGGCATGTGCTCGGTAACGGACGCGGTGAACGAGCTGGCCCATGGCTCACGTGTGGAAGAGCGCGGAGCGATCTTTACCCGGCCAGAGGTGGTGGAGTTCATCCTCGACCTTGTCGGCTACTCGGCATCCAGCTCGCTCTACAAGAAATCGCTGCTGGAGCCGTCGTTCGGCCACGGCGAGTTCCTCTTCGCGGCCATTTCGCGGCTCATGGCGGCTTGCAAGACCGCACGCAAGCGTGGCACAGCTTTGCCTCCGCTCGATGGGTGCATCCGGGCTGTCGAGCTCCATGCGAGCTCGTTCGACCAGACACGCGAAGCGGTGATGAAACTTCTGACGGACAACGAGGTGGAACCCAAAGAGGCGGCGCGGCTGGCTGACAAGTGGCTGGTGCAAGGGGACTTCTTGCTGGCGCAGCTGCCAGAGGGCTTCGACTTCGTGATCGGCAACCCGCCCTATGTCCGGCAGGAGCTGATCCCGGCCGCGCTCTTGAAGGAATACCGCCGACTCTACGCGACACTCTACGACCGCGCCGACCTCTACATCCCGTTCATCGAGCGCAGCTTGCGCCTGTTGAACGAGGGCGGGAAGTTTTCCTTCATCTGCGCCGATCGCTGGACGAAGAACAAGTATGGCGGCCCGCTGCGGGCGATGGTTGCGCGAGACTTCCACCTTCAAGCCTACGTCGACATGGTCGACACGCCGGCCTTCCACGTAGAAGTGGTCGCCTATCCCTCAATCACCGTCATCGAGAGGGCAGCGTCGGGATCGACTCTGGTCGCAGCGCGCCCGAAGGTAGAGCGGACCTACCTGAGAGAGCTGGCCAAAGCATTGCGCGGTGAAACAAAGGTGCTGCCTGCGACGGTACATCGCCTCGATGGCGTCGCCAAGGGCGACGAGCCGTGGGTGCTGCAATTCTCCAACTCCACTGACTTGGTGCGTCGCATCGAAGCAAACTTCCCGGCCTTGGAGGAGACAGGGTGCAAGGTAGGTATCGGGGTGGCTACCGGAGCTGACAAGGTCTACGTCGCGAAGTTCGAGGAACTCGACATCGAGCCGAGCCGAAAGCTGCCTCTGGCAATGACGCGAGACATTGTGTCTGGGCATGTGGACTGGCGTGGCTACGGCGTCGTCAACCCGTTCACCGACGAAGGCTCGCTGGTCGACCTCAAAGACTTTCCCAGGCTCGCGGCCTATCTCGAATTGCACCGCCCGGCGATATCGAACAGGCATGTGGCCAAGCGCGACGAGAAGCGTTGGTATCGCACGATCGACAGGATCACGCCATCGCTCGCGAGCCGGCCGAAGTTACTCATTCCCGATATCAAGGGCGACGCACAGGTTGTCTTCGAGGAAGGCAAGCTCTACCCACACCACAACCTTTACTACTTGGTGTCGGATGCTTGGGAATTGAAGGCGCTGCAAGCTGTGTTGCTCTCCGGCCTCACGCGGCTGTTCATCGCGACTTACTCTACTAAGATGCGCGGGGGGTTCCTGCGCTTCCAGGCCCAATATCTTCGTCGCATCAGGCTGCCCCAATGGGAGCGCGTGCCAAGCGCGTTGCGCGCGAAGCTCGCCAAGGCCGCGGAGGCACTCGACGTTTCCGCGTGCAACGAGGCGGTATCGGAGCTCTACGGGCTGACGCCAGAGGAGAAGAAAATCATCACAGGGAGTTGAGCCATGGCGCTCGAATTGGAAAATTACAGGGAACAGGCCCGAGACGCTATCAAGGCGTTCTGGGGCAACCGGGAGGCGGCCCAGCGCAAGCAAAAGGAGACGGGGAGCATCGACGCTGGTACGCGCGGCGCGGTGATCGGCGGAAAGAACCTCGACGGGTTCGTCGCGCTGATTCAGAGTCTTGTGCACGCCAACGGCCTCAGCCACGCTGAGATCCATGTCAGCAAGGGGTTGGTGGTGCTTCCGGGATATTTCCGTCCCACGAAACAGTGGGATCTGCTGATCATGAGCGGGAAGCGGCTAATTGCGGCGCTCGAATTCAAGTCTCAGGTCGGAAGCTTCGGGAACAACTACAACAACCGGACAGAAGAGGCCATTGGCACAGCCCACTGTCTCTGGACGGCCTACCGCGACGGCGCTCTCGGCTCAGAGCCGCAGCCTTTCCTTGGCTGGCTCATGGTGGTGGAGGACGCCGACGAGTCCCGCGCGCCCGTGCGCAATGACCAGCCCCATTTCAAGGTGTTCCCCGAATTCGAGGGCGCGTCATATTTGAAGCGCTACGACCTGCTCTGCCAGAAGCTGGTAAGGGAGAAGCTCTATTCGGCCACCGCGCTGCTGGCGACTCCGTCGACCGCGGCGAACACGGGCGAATATAGGGAGCTTTCCACGCTTTCCAGCCTCGACAACTTTGTCACCTCGTTCGCGGGCCACATCGCCGCGGAAGCGGCGAGGTCGCCCGCCCCTCCCAAGTCGACAGGCGGCAGTCTTTTCTGATCGCTTCGCTGGTGGCGGCGAAGACGGAATCGCCCTGACGGCGTGGGGCGGAACGCCGCCGCCTATATCCCTTGAACTTCATCGCGTCGGAACGACGCCTCCCTTGCAAGCGGCTCGCACCGCCGCGCGAGGGCTCAACGGAGATTGTTGCGTGGCTCTGAATGTGGCGGATTACGAGGCGTGCGTTCGCACGGCCGTCTTGGAGTTTTGGAGCGAGCGCGCAAAGGCGCTCGCGAAGAACGACCGCACCCGCTGCAGCGCCGACCTTCAAGTCGATTCTGCAGATGTCCGCGTTGGGTCTATTCCGACTGGTCACGTCGCCGGACTGCGTTATCACGAAATGGGTTGACCGATCATTTATGACCGGAATACGCACCATGCCCTCTGCAAAGCCGAAGAATCAGGTGCGCTGTACGATCTGCACGGGCCGCCCTTTCACCCTCGCCGCAGTCAAGGCCACACGAAGGGATGCATCGAATTCAAGATGGCGCTTAAGCGATGCACGCGCGGTCTCCACGTTGTCACCCAGGCGGCGGGTGGCATGGGCGAGCGGCGCACCGGCGGGCATGTCAATGAATGCATCTTCATTCGCTGCTTGGAATTTAACGAATGCGTCCACGGCCTGGTCGGCGCTGTCTACAAGTTGCGCCACGCACACTGGGTTTTCATGGGCGTGATGTTCTTCGAACGTGTCGGACAGCGCACCCACCACCGCGTCAAGTTGGCCGCGAACCGCGCGCAGCAGGGCCGCCTTGCGTGCGAGCTTGGGGTCGAAATCTGGCTCATCGCTGAGGCCCAGCAACCAATCCGAGCTGACCGCCAGGGCCTTGCAGACAGAGACCAAAAATGTCATGTTGGGTATGCGCCGACCGGTCTCTACCTGGCTGAGATGGGCGGAATTTTCGTAGCCGAGGCGTTTTGCAAGCTCAAACTGCGGGATGCCATTGAGCTCGCGGGCTGCCACTATCCGTGGTCCGACAACGCTGGTGGCAAGCCCCCGGTCGGGACTCAGGTGGGTCGGAGCCGTTAGGGCGTCGTCTTCATCATTTTCGGTCTCGGCGGGCTGGACCATCACCTGGGCGCGGATGCTGGCACCTTCATCAACATCGTGGGCTGTCTCTGCAGTGTGGTCGGGCCTCAGCATGGTGAACCACCTTTCATGAGGGTCAAAACCGGGCGGTCGATCATGTACGTTCCCGCCTCAAACTCCTCACGAGATTGATGTATATGGCAGCATAGTCCTGGCCCCGCAGGATAAACCAGGTCCATGCACGGGCCACCGACCTCGGCATCCCATTTCTGGGTGGAGACGGGAGCAAAGTGAGTGCAGTTATCGCACGTGCGACTGACGTGAATGCGCTGCTCCACAGGCTCGCTGCGCTGACCATTCGCGCTGATGAAGTAGGTCTGAAGGGTGCGATGGGTCGCAGTCATTTGTTGTCCTCGTTTGGTGGATTTGACTCAGGCGGTGCGGGCGCGTTCGACGGCGAACTGCTTGCTTGCCGTCGGGCGGTAGGAAGTCCAGTCGAACGTGACCCAGCGCGCCGTCTCGGTCAGGCGGTCGTAAACGCGCTCGCCGACGAAATCCTTGAATCTGGCACGGTCCAAATTCGTCAGCAGGACGGTCGGCCGCATGTCGCGATAGCGGCGGTCGAGAACGTCGAATATCAGCTCTTGCTCGTTGTCAGTGCCGCCACTCACGCCGACCTCATCGAGCACGAGCAGATCGACAGAGCTAAGCTCACGCAGCACATCCACTTCGGTGCGTTCGGAGTCGCGACTCCAAGTGGCACGAACCGCGCGGATCATCCCTGCGCAGGTGATGTACAGGCCCACGTGGGCCGGCATGATGCTTTGCAGGATCGCGGTCGCCAGATGAGACTTGCCCGTTCCTGGCAGGCCGCTCAGCACGAGGCCATCTCCACGCTTGGCGTGGTGCGTAAAGTTGCTGGCGAATTCGCGGGCGAAGCTCAGTGCGCGCTGCTGTTCCGGCGTTTCGGCGACAAAGTTGTCGAGGCTGCGTTCCATGAAGCGTTTTGGGATTGCCGCTTGGTCGAGCATGGCTTCAAGGTGAGCCCGCGCGCGCTTGGCTTGCTCCTGAGCTTCGGCGTGCCGCTGGGCGGCGAGGCGGGCCTCTTCGCAGTCAGGGCAGGGAGTCCAAATTTCTTTAATTCCGAGGAAGTGCACGCCGCTGCTGCGGTACGCGCCGTGATCGGCACATTCCATGGCGCGCTCGCCGAGGAGCTCCCTTAGCGGTTTCGTGGCGGCCGCTTCGGCGCCGATCAAGCGCGCTAGATCGCGCCCCGAGTCTTTAGACGAACGATCCGTCATGATTGATTCCTTCGCGATAGTCGAGAGTGCCGAAGCCGGAGTGCTTGCTGGCGGATTTGGTGGTGGTGCGGTCATCACGGCGAACCCAAGCGGCGTCAAAGCCAGTCCAGCCCCGCGTGCAGCACAATGTCAACGCCTCGTTGAGTGAGAATCTGACCTTTGCAGCTTCGGCGACGATGGCGGTCAAGGCTGTCCGCGTGATCGGTGCCTTCTTTTTGGCGCGAAGGGCTACCCAGTCCCGCCAAACCTGCTCGTCGACACCAGTACGCAGATCAGCGAGATCGACATCGACCGTCGACGCTTTGCGCGCACGCGTCTTCTCACTGGGTTCAATGATGGTTAATTGATGGTTATTGGTGGTTTGGGTCGCATGGGCGCTACCCGTGTGCCGCATGGGTGCGACCCCATCGCCGCATCCATGCGACCCCTGCGTCGCATCGGTACTACCCGTCGCGCGTGCGCCACCCGTCGCGCTGGCGCTACTCGTCATGTCGGCGTCAGGGGTGACATTCGCGCTACCCGCTGCATCCGTGCTGCCCGTGGCGTCGGTATGAGAGGTCGCATCGATGCTGGCCGCTTCATCGGCGCTATCCGTCAATTCCACCTCACGGGTCGCGTGCGTGCTACCCGTTGCATCGGTGCTACGGGTTGCGCCAGTGCTACGGGTCGCATCAGTGCTGCCCGTGGCGAACGGGTTGGAGAGGCGCTCGACGTGAAGGCGGTAGTGCGGTACCACGCCGCGTGCGCCGCCGCTTGCGTTCGCCGTCACCGACAGCAGCCCGGCATCGACAAGCGCATGCACGTGGCGCTGCGCTTGAGAGCGAGAGATGCCGCAGTCGCGCGCGATAGCGGCCATACCCACAAACAAGCTGCCTCCGGTGTCGTTGCAGTGGTCTGCCAGCTTGAGGGCGACGAGCTTTCGGCCGGCCGGCTGAATCTCGGTTGCCCATACACGTTTCATCGCGCGGATGCTCATTGATGGTCAGCGACCTGCGCCAGGAAGCCGCGTGCGTGTTCAAAATTGTCCAGATGAACAATCTGGCCGTGGTGGATCGTGTGCAAGGGCTTCTCGGCCGGGTGTGCAAGCGCTACGGCGGATTTTTCTTGAGCGGAGGTGATGGCCATCTCCCTTACTCAACCGACCCGGCCAGATAAGCGCGGATGGAATCCGATTTCCAGCGAGAGCAACGTGCGCCGAGCTTCAACGGTGCTGGGAATTTGCCCGCCTTGATGTGGTCGTAAATTGCCGAGCGCTTTAGGCCGACGAGCACCTCCACGGTGCCGATGCGCAGATGCGCACCGGTGACGTTGAGCGTTTCCAGCGGTTGCAGGAGGCGCTGCTTGCGCGGGCGGTGCTCTGCGCGCACAAGCTTGTCGGCGTCCGTGATCTGTTCAACGCTGTGGCCGAGCGTGCTGTCTGGTTGGTTGTGCGAAGTGGCTTGAATGGGTGGTTTTTGCTTCATGCCGTCATGATCTGCGGCTGAAACTACATCACTCAGGCCAGTTTTCCAAGAAAACGTGAACGTGAATCAGGCAGTCCGGAGGCCGATCAAGTCGCCGTTGAGCTCCTGGATCAGGTCACTGAAAATCATCCGCTTCAGTACGCCGTATGCGCCCGTTTTGCTCGCACCGACTTGCATCAAATGCTCTCTCATGGCCTCGCGCGTGGCGGTGCCGCCAGCGGCTTGCAGAAATGCCTGGACGGTCCTCTGGTGCTTGCCACCTCTGCCTGTTGGAACGGCCGGTTCCGGGGTCTTTGTCGTATGTGCTGGCGCCGGCTTCTGCGCAATCTGGCGGGGCTTGGATGCCTTGGCGATAGGTTCGTACGCACCCTCTGTCATCACGTCGTAATGCGGATCGGGAACGTACGACCACCGCCCTTCGATCTCATCCAGCACGTCTTCCAGTCGTTTTACGGGATCGTCGCAAGCCAACGTGACGCCGATTGCCGTGCTAACTATTTCCTCCGCCTCATGGAACGCTTGATCCCATCCGCGCTGAGCCGCCTTTTCCAGATTCGTCTCTATTTCATTACCGACCTCGGCCGCCTCCTGCTCATCGAAGTAATCCTCGACAGCCGTCGCCAATCGTCGTAGCAGGGAGGTTGAATCGGCGTCGGCGTGATAGGCGCGCCGCAACAACTCGGTGAGTTCATCAGGAATGGAAATCATGAGCGTCGGACCTTCGCGATTGCCGCTTCGGCGGCGGGTCCGGCAAACACGGCCGCAGCTTCGTCGATAGCTGCGTCGCCGTATGAATCGACCGCCTTCTTGAATAAGGCCATCAACTCGACATCACCTCCGTGGCGCGCACGGATGGCTTCTAGCCGCTCGGATATGCCGCTGGCAAGGTAGTCCACGCCACCGTCTCCGACGGCTCGTAGGTAGGCCAGCTCAGCCGCCCGAGGGTCGCTGTCGAGTCTTGCGGTGTGCACCGAAGCCGCGTTGGCTGCAAGGCGCTGTAGGCCGGGCTTTCCGCGAAATATCACCCGAGCAATCGCCAGCCGCGCGAACACCGTCGTATCATCGAGACCGGCGGCGATGCGCAACATGGCGAAAACGTCGTACCCTGCGGCCATTACTGGACAGTCGTGCTCGGCGGCGGGTCGTCGGACAAGGCTTCAGCGATCTTCTTGATCCGCTCCAAAGTCGCTTTTAAGCCTGCAAACAACGGCTGCGTGTCGTTGGCGATCCGATCCTCTGTGACCTCCATCCATGCCAGAGCGTCGTACGCGAGGCAAGCGATTCGATCCACGTCTTCGCGCATTTGCGGCGCGGTGACGTTGAACTCTGGCAGATTGACGATTGCTTGTTCAGTCTTCATTTCAGGGTGCTCCATTGAATTGTTCGAGCGCACGGCCGATTTATTCGGTCGCATCACAGCGGTCTTAGACACTGCCCCCGCTTGCACGAGGCGCTACGCTCCTGAGCGCTCATGCTGCCTTCAGCGGAACGACATTGCTGCCAGCCGCCGAGCCGATGCACAGATCGCTCAGAAAGTCATTCCAGGCGCGCATTGCGGCGCGCTTGGTGTCAAGGTGCTGGCCCTTGTCGTAGTGGCGGTCTTGCACGCCCGTCAAGCCATGGCTCAGGAGCTGCGCCCTGGTGTCCTTGGATATCCGCAACGTTTCGGCCAGCATGGTTTCAATCGTCCGCCGGATGTCGCCCCCCCTGAAAGGCGACTGCGCTTGCTCGGCATGCACCATGGCGATTGCAATATCTTGCACCGTGCTCGAAAGCGTCGCTGCCGCCACCGGCCCACTGCCGCGACTTGCGAAGAGTAGGGCCGTCGTATCGCCGTTCTCAATGGGGTTGATCGTCCGAAGTTCATCGAAAATTTCGGCGACCTCTGGCAAAAGCGGAAGAACGTGAGGACGCGGCTGGCTCCGGCGACCCTTGGGATCGAGCAGGACGAAGGTATCGGCGCTGATATCCGCATGGCGGAGCCGGAGCAATTGCTGGAAGCGCTGGCCAGCAGAGGCGATCTGCAACTGTAGCGCGAGCCTAGTCAACGTCGAGGGCAGGGCGGCGATGTGCGCGAGGTAGTGACGCAGCTCTTCGATAGACAGCACCCGTTCACCGGGCCGGTTGAACGTCGCTGCCATCTTGCCGGCAGGCACAGCGGCAGCAGCGTTGTACGTGAGGCCGAAGCCGGCGGCACCGGCCGGAGCCATTGGGTCGGTAGCGGCGCCCAGCGCGAGCTTGAATGCCGCAGACGCGTAGCTGCGCAGCTTGAGCGCCGTTCGGCCGCGCTTCACTTCAACGTCTGCGCCAACCAGCCTAGCCAAGATGCGCGAGAAGTGTTCTGGCGTGATTTGCGCAGCCGGCATGGCTGAGAGGTCGGGAAATGCAATCTCGACGTGGTTCTTGAAGATGTTCTCCACATCAGAGGCCGTGCGGTCCTTTCCCTTGGCTTGGAGTGCGGCGACATAAGCGTTGAGCATTGCCTTCAGCGTCTTCTCGCTTGCATCTCGAACCTTGGCGACCGTCGCGGCTTGCTGGGCCTTGCGCTCGGCGCGGTCGATTTCACGCTGGGCGGCAGGGTCTTCGCCGGCTGCGATGCTTGCCTGAAGCCGCGCGGCCTCAGCCCGAGCCTGAGGCAGTGTCAGGCAGTTCTGGGCTTCATTCACGCTGTAGCGTCCGATGGATTGTCGGGTTGCCTTGCCATCGCGATTCCACTCGAACACCCATTCAGACACCACGCCGCCGGCCGTGAGGCGCTTGCGAATCTTGAGACTGCCGGCGCCTGGGCGGATGGCGCCGTCTGCCAACATTCGGCCCGGCTTGAGCGCGCTGATAGCCGTGGTGGTCAGCGGTTTGGGTGCGGTCCGGCGAACCGTCAGTTGGATGTTTATGTCACGATTCATGTCACGATACGTCGTCGGTTTTTGGCACATCAAATCATACGCCAACGGACAAAGTATTGCGCTAAGTGATTATCGTATATGGAAATAATTGAACGTATCGTGACAAAAATGGACGTTCTCGGATGATACGAAACCTGCCTTTTAATCCGTTTGTCGTGGGTTCGACCCCCGCACGTCCCACCAAGATTAACAAGACGCAAGTGCTTGATTTCAAAGGCCTTCTCACGGGGGTCTTTGTTTTTTCGGCGTCGGACGCGGCTTTGATAGCACTGAGCTGCCGCGAGCGCTTACTCGCCGCAGCGAGGGCCGTTGCGCTTTCCAGTGTGCCGGTGTGGCCTGCAAAGGGCTAAAACCGGTCTCTGCACCCGTCATCCCATGTTGGAGATGACGAATGAGCGTTATGAAGAATGGAAGAGGGCCCTTGCGCGCCGGTGTCCTGCAGGGCTGCCTCAACGGCGGAGGTGCGGCATGGCGAAGCAACCCAAGCCTTTCCATACCGAGGCCGTTGGCGGGTCCAAGTGAGTCATCATTAATGGCGCGCGTCTCTTGCAGAGATTTTGACAGACACGCTGACGCCGTGCGGTGGGCTGTCGAGCAGCTCGCCAATGCCAATAGCGCGCATGCGCCGCAGCTTGGAGGGCCCAAGAAAGCCACGTTAGCGCAGGCGTTGGTCCATTACGCAGAGCACTACAGCGTCCTGAAAGGCGGTGTGGTTGCCGAACTCAAACGTATCAACGGAGCACCATAGCCATCCCTCTGATTGCTGCGATCACGCTGGGTATTGGCGTGGTAGTTGCACGGCTGCTCGTTGCGCAGGTACGAATTGTCATGACGCCTCTCGCGGCCGCCGTGGGACCCGGGGTTGCAGGCTGAGCGAACAGCTTTGGCGTGGAACCGCACTGGATTGGCCGTGCTGGCCAACGCATTGCTGGCACTGCGCTCGGGTTGGTCGAGCAGGGATATGTCCATCACCATCCTGGCCTTGGCGTTGCTGGTGGTATCGGATGCCGCTATTTTCTATGGCGCATGGCGTTGTCGGGAACTGTTGAGCGGTCAGGACAAGATTCCAC
>NZ_MWOM01000136.1:0-2496 GCF_012931925.1 Acidovorax sp. SRB_24 | reverse complement strand
CCCATCAGGCCCGCGACCACGCCCATGGTGGCGCTGTCGGCGCCAAACACCCCGGCCGCCAGCAGGGCGCCGGCGGGGATGCGGATGAAGGCGTGCACCGCATCCCAGGCGCTGTCGAGCCAGGGGATCTTGTCGGCAAAGAACTCGACCAGCAGCATGGCTCCGCTGACCACCAGCACCGCCGGATGCTGCAGCACGTGCAGCCCCGGGGGCAGCGGCAGCCAGCCGGCCGCGCCCATGGCACCGACCAGGAACACCACCGCATAGAGCCGAAACCCGCTGGCCCAGCCCAGCGCGGCGGCCAGCGCCAGCAGGCCCGGCATGTCGAGCTTTTGCGTGGCCTGCGCCGCGCCGCTCGCCATGCCCTGCACCACGCCCGCATCCACATGCAGGCCGAGCGTGTGCAGCCATTGAATGAAAGTGGGCCAGAGGTTTTCCATGGGCGCTGCGCTCCCCTGCGGGGTTCAATCCGTGCGTTGCAGCAACCACGCCGGCTTGCGCTTGTGCAGGAAGGACTGCACGCCCTCCTTGCCTTCGCTGCTGGCGCGGATGTCGGCAATGCCCTCGACGGTGGCGGCGACCAGGGCGGCGTTGATTTCGCGCTCGGCGACGTCGAGCACGAGCTTCTTGCAGGCGCGCACGGCATTCGGGCTGGCGGCCGTGAGCGCCTGGAGCAACTCGTCGACTTTGGCGTCGAGCGCCTCGGCGGCCACCACCGCGTGCACGAAGCCGATGCGCAGCGCCTCGGCCGCACCGAAGCGCTCGGCTGTCAGAAAGTAGCGGTGCGCGGCGCGCGCGCCCATGGCGCGGATCACGTAGGGGCTGATGGTGGCGGGGATCAGCCCGAGCTTCACCTCGCTGAGGCAAAAGCCTGCGCTGTCCACCGCCACGGCCATGTCGCAGGCCGCGACCAGGCCCATGCCACCGGCATACACATCGCCCTGCACGCGGGCAATCGTCGGCTTGGGGCACTCATAGATCACGCGCAGCATCTCGGCCAGCTTGGCCGCGTCCTGCAGGTTTTCGCCCCGCGTGTAGTCGGCCATGCGGCGCATCCAGTGGAGGTTGGCGCCCGCGCAGAATGCGGGGCCCTGCGCGGCCAGCACCACGGCGCGGACCTCGGCGCGTGCGCCGACCTCGGTGAAGGCCGTCGTCAGTTCGGCAATGACCTCGTCGCTGAAGGCGTTGCGGATGTCGGGCTGGGTCAGCGTGATGCGCGCCACCGCGCCTTCGTAGCCGATCTGCAGGTTGGTGCTGTTGCTTTTCATGGTGGTGTACCCGTGTGGTCCGTTGCGGTCTGCGCGGCCTGGAGGAAGTAGGCGAGGTCCAGTTCAGGGCAAGGCTGGCCCAGCGCCGTGAGTGCCGCGGTGATCTGGCCCCGGTGGTGCGTGGCGTGGTTGAACACGTGGGCGAGCGTGGCCGCGAACGGCAGCGATGCCGCCACGCCGCGCGTGGTGGTGTAGTCGAGCGTGCCTTCCCAGCGCCCAGGCGCCCACGAGGCAATCAGCGGCGCCCAGCGCCCGGCACCTTCGCGCAGGCTGGCCGCGAGCCGGGCCCGGTCGGTCTCGACCTCGGCATCGAGCGCCACGCGGGGGGACGCGCCCTCGGCAAAGCGCACGAACCACAGGCGCTGCTCGCCCACGAGCAGATGGTTCAGCGTGCCATGGATGCTGCGAAAGAACAGCCCCACATCGCGCCGGTATGCACCATCGGGCAGCCCCTGCAGCGCACCGAGCAAACGGTCTGTGGCCCATGCGTTGTAGCGCGCGAGCAAAGTGAAATGCGCATTCCAGCTCATGGCGCGGCCCGGGTGCCCAGCACCCGGCTCCAGAATGCGTCGAGCGCCGCCAGCGCCTCTGCGCGCGCCTGCGGATTGCCGCCCTGGTGCACGCCCTGCGCCAGGGCTCCGTTGGGCACGTCGGTGCGCAGGCGCACCGGGGCCGTGCCGTCGAAGCCGTGGTAGCTGTCCGGGTACACGTGCACGGCGACATCGCTGCCGGCGCGCGCCTGCAGGCCGCGTGCGAAGTCCACGCAGGGCTGCGGCGGCGTCCAGTCGTCGAGCGCGCCCAGCAGCATCAGCAGCGGGGCGTTCTCGAGCAGGGCCTGGCGTTTGCGCAGCGGACCGCAGCCCGGATAGAACACCGCGGCGCCGGCCAGGGGCGGCTCGCCGGCCTCGGGGTGCGCGCGGCGTTGCTCGAGCAGGGTCAGCGTGGTGGTGGCACCGTTGGACCAGCCGAGCACGCCGATGCGCTGCGCATCCACCTGCGGCTGCGCGGCCAGCCAGGCCAGGGCCGCGCGCGCGTCCTGGGCGCGCTGGGCCACGTCCACACTGCGCTCGCGGTAGCGGGTCTGGCAGACCTCGCGCACGCCGCGCAAGCCGAAGCTGTCGGGCATCAGCACCGCGTAGCCGGCTGCGTGCAGGCGCTCGGCCGCCTCGCGGTAGCGCACGGACAGGCCGCCGCCCTTGGCGTAGAGCCCGCCGCAGCCGTGCAATGC
>NZ_MWOM01000092.1:0-12476 GCF_012931925.1 Acidovorax sp. SRB_24 | reverse complement strand
GAGTGCGCAGGCGCACCCCGTACTCCTACGGGCCGTGTGATCAGTTCTTGGCCTTGACCGAGGTGGCCAGCGTGTACTGGTCGCGGCGGCCTTCGTAGGTCAGGCCCTTGCGGAAGGCCCAGATGCTGCTTTCGAAGTGCAGCGGAATCAGCGCCACGCTGTCGAGCGCGATCTGCGTGGCTTCTTCCAGCCCCTTCTTGCGCTTGGCGGCATCGACCGTGTTGGCTGCCGGGATGTACACCTTGTCGAACTCGGCACTGCTGAAGCCGCCGTAGTTGCTGGTGCCCTGGCCCTTGGGCGAATCGAGCGAGGCCAGCCACAGCTGGAACAGCGCCGACGCTTCGCCGCTTTCCGACGGCCAGCCGCCCATGGGCATGCTGAACTCGCGCTTGGCACGCTTGGGGAAGTAGATGGAGGCCGTCATCGCGTCCACATTGGTCTTAATGCCGATGCGCGTGAGGTACTGCGCCACGGCCTGCACGACCTGGCTGTCGTTCACATAGCGGTCGTTGGTGGACGACAGCGTCAACTCGAAGCCATTGGGGTAGCCGGCATCGGCCAGCAGCTTCTTGGCGGCTGCCGGGTCGAACTTGATCTCGGGCGCCTTGGGCAGCGCGCCGAACATGCCGTCGGGCATGTATTGGAACGCCGGGGTCGCCATGCCGTCCATGATGCGCTGCACGATGGCCTTGCGGTCGATGGCCATGTTCATGGCCTGGCGCACACGCAGGTCCTGCAGCGGGTTCTTGCCATCGGGGCTCTTCACGAACGGGCTCGGGTTGCGGCCGATGTCGGGCTGCAGGAAGATCAGGCGCGTCGAGGGCGTCGCCACGAAAGCAAACTTGCTGTCTTCCTTCACGCGGGCGAGATCGCGCGCTGCGGGGTTCTCGATCACGTCGTAGTCCCCCGACAACAGGCCGGTGAGGCGGGGGCCGGCGCTGGGCACGGGCACCATCTTCACGGTCTTCCAGTGGGGTTTCTCGCCCCAGTAGCCTTCGTTGCGTTCGAGCTGAATGCCACTGCCCTTCACGTACGACTTGAACAGGAAGGGCCCTGTGCCGATCGAGACTTTGCCGGTGTTGAAGTCGGTCACCGTGGGCCAGGGGCCGGTGACGCCGCAGCCCGTCTTGGGCGCGAACTGCAGGGTGCCATGCTGCGCAATACCGCTCCAGATGATGGGCAGGGACCGCGCCATTTCAGCGGGCAGCAGTGGCAGCGGCGTTGCCGTCTTGATGACGACGGTGTGGGCGTCCGGCGTCTGCACATCCGTGATGCGCTTGGTGGTGTCGGTGTACGACACCGACACGTTGGTCTCGTTGTTCAGCGTGCGGCAGATGGTGAACAGCACGTCCTTCGAGGTGAATGGCGAACCGTTGGAGAACTTCACACCCTGGCGCAGTTTGAACTCCCAGGTCAAATCGTCCAGGTTTTTCCAGGAAGTGGCCAGCGCGGGCACCAGTTCCATGTTGGCATTGCGTGCCACCAGCGAGTCGTAGACATGGGCAGCGAAAGCATCGTTGGCCGTCATCTTGTGGTAGTGCGGATCGGCCGCCGTGGGTTCGGCCGCCAAGGCGATGGTGAGCGACTGCGCGTGGGCGGCGCCCACCAAGCCCACCGACACTGCCACGCCGCCGGCCAAGGCGAACGCGGCCTTTCGAATGCCCATATTCATTTCGGATTCCTTTTCGTCAAAGACTGGATAGCCGCCCGAGAAGCGAGGCTGGCCTCACTGCCCTGATAAGAGGCCCCTGAGACGCGAGACAAAGACGTGCACGCGTTGCCAGACTGCCCCATGCTTGCCCCATTTTGGTGCTGCCGGTACGCCGGCAACCACCACGTTTCCACGGATGGGCAATGGATGTAACGGTCAGTAAAGTGCCGGCCCAAGAGCGACTGGATCCCAGGACTGGATCCAAGTTCTCCACGTTCCGGGACTGGACAGCGGCGATTTCTTGGATATGGTTTGCATACGGCGTCTGCCGTAGCGTTCCCCCGCGGCATCGGCGCCGACACCACAGCGCTGCGCGCGCCGGATGCGTTTCCTCACCCACCACCGGAGACCCGCCATGCAAATCCAGCCCTACCTGTTTTTTGACGGCCGCTGCGAAGAGGCGCTCAACTTCTACCGCAGCGCTCTGGGCGCCAAAGTCACCGCGCTGATGCGCTTCAAGGACGCACCCGCCAACGCGTCGGCCCCCGGCTGCACGCCCCCGCCCGGCGACAAAATCATGCACGCCAACATGCAGATCGGCGAGGTGCAGATCATGGCCTCCGACGGCGTGGCGCCGGGCGAGGGCGCGTTCAAGGGCTTTGCGCTCTCGCTCGCCCCGGCCACCGACGTCGAGGCTGAGCGCCTGTTCAAGGCCCTGGCCGAGGGCGGATCGGTGCAGATGCCGTTTGGCGGCACCTTCTTTGCCTCGTCGTTCGGCATGACGACCGACCGCTTCGGCGTGCCGTGGATGGTCGTCGTGCCGCTGCCTGAAAAAACCTGAGCCCTGTCACCCTACCGGAGACACCCCCATGCGCTTCATGATGCTGATGATCCCGGGCGGCTACGAGTCCGCCCAGCCGGGCCAGATGCCCACCGCCGACCAGGTCGCGCCCATGATGGCCTACAACGCCGAACTGCAGAAAGCCGGCGTGCTGCTCTCGCTCGAAGGCCTGCACCCGCCCGCCACCGGCGCGCGCGTGTCGTTTGCCGGCGGCCAGGCCCAGGTGCGCCACGGCCCCTTCCCCGAAACCCGCGAGGCGCTGGGCGGCTTCTGGATGATCGACGTGGCCTCGCAGGACGAAGCCATCGCCTGGGCCCGGCGCTGCCCCGCCTCGGTCAATGAAGTCATCGAAGTGCGCCGCGTGCAGGAAATGGAAGACTTCCCCGCCGACGTGCAAGAGGTCGTGGCCGGCTTCCCCGACATGCAGACCCTGCCACCGACGCACTGAGCGCGCTTCCTTTCCGCCGCGCCCCACCTCCGCGCACCCTGTGTGCCCGCACGTCCCGCAGGGGTCAGCTTCGCTTCAGCCCCATGGGCTATAAGGGCGACACAGATTGATACAAGCGGAGGGTGGCGGAGACATGGCAACGTTGATACCCGCGCTCTGCAGCTGCGCGGGGCGCATGACCGCCGGCGAGCGCCGGCTGGCCGAGCGGCTGGAGCAAAAACTCGAAGGCGACTACCTGCTGTGGTACGACGTGCCCGTCGGCCCCAAGCAGACCCATCCCGACTTCGTCGTGCTGCACCCGCGGCGCGGTGCGCTGATCCTGGAAACCAAGGACTGGCGGCTCGACACCATCCGCAAGGCCACGCGCCAGTACTTTGAAATCGTCCCGGACGGACAGCCCAAGACGGTGATGAACCCGCTGGCGCAGGCGCGCCACTGCGCGATCGAAGTCGTCAACGCGCTCGAGCGCGACCCGCAGCTGGTGCAGGCCGAAGGTCGGCACCAAGGCAAGCTGGCCTTCCCCTGGGGCCATGGCGTGGTCTTCACGCGCATCACACGCAAGCAGTTCGACGCGGCGGGGCTGGGCGAGGCGATCGAGCCGCACCGCGCCATCTGCCAGGACGAGATGTACGAAGACGTGGACGCCGAAGCCTTTCAGGCGCGACTGTGGGCCATGTTCCCGCACGCCTTCGGCGGCGCGCTGTCTTTGCCGCAACTCGACCGCGTGCGCTGGAACCTGTTCCCCGAGGTGCGCGTGGCCGTGCAGGGTGCGCTGTTTGGCGACGCCACCGACGCGCGGGCCGATGGCGAAACCGCCGCCGAACTGCCCAGCATCATGCGGGTGATGGACCTGCAGCAAGAGCAGTTGGCACGCAGCCTGGGCGACGGCCACCGCGTCATCCACGGCGTGGCGGGCTCGGGCAAGACCATGATCCTCGGCTACCGCGCCGAATACCTGGCCAAGGCCAGCACCCCAACCAGCAAACCCATCCTCATCCTCTGCTTTAACGAGCCATTGGGCGTCAAGCTGGCCAGCATGGTGGCCGCCAAGGGCCTGAGCGACCACGTGCACGTGCGGCACTTTCACAGCTGGTGCCACCGCCAGCTCACCACCTACGGGCAGTCTCTGCCACCCCAAGGTGGAGGTTTTTATGAAGGCCTTGTAGACAACGTCATCCGGGCCGTAGAGCGCAGCCAAATCCCCGGAGGCCAATACCAGGCGGTGATGATCGATGAGGGTCACGACTTCGCGCCCGAATGGCTCAAGCTCATCACCCAGATGGTGGACCCCGCCACCAACAGCCTGCTGGTGCTGTACGACGACGCGCAAAGCATTTACGAACGCGCGCGCAGCAAACAGTTCAGCTTCAAAAGCGTGGGCATCCAGGCGCAGGGGCGCACCACCATCCTGAAGATCAACTACCGCAATACGCGGCAAATTCTTCACACCGCCAGCCTGGTCGCCGCAGACCTGCTGACCGCCGACGACCAAGAAGAAGACGGGATCCCGCTACTCAAGCCCGTGAGCTGCGGGCGCGAGGGCCAAGCCCCCGTGATCATCAAATTGCCCACCCTGCGCGACGAAGCGTTTGCTATCGCGGACCACCTGGCCAGCGCCCACAAAGAAGGCCACGCCTGGGGAGACATGGCCGTGCTGTGCGCAGACTGGAAAACCATGGACCTGTGCGCCAGCGCCCTCGCCCAACGCAAGCTGCCGCACCGCGTGCGCAAGAAAAGTGGCGAATACCGGCCCGGCACAGACGCGATTCAGGTGATGACCATGAAGGTCAGCAAAGGCTTGGAGTTTCCTGTGGTGGCGCTACCCGGCGTGGGGCATATGCCTGCGGCGGGGGAAGACGAGAAGGAAGCTGCACGGGTTTTTTATGTGGCGGCGACTCGGGCTACGCAGAGGCTGGTACTAACGACAAGTGGCTTAAGCAGCTTTGGCAAGAGGTTGGGGCTATGACTAGCCGATAGACGGCTCACACACTACAACATTGAGGAGGATACTTATGAAGATCAGCAGAGTTGCCATTCGAAATTTTCGGCGACTGGAAAACGTTCAGATCGACATCGAAGAACGCGAGTCAATCTTTGTCGGCCCCAACAACAGCGGCAAGACGTCTGCTACCGCCATCTTCCGATGCTTTCTCGGTAGTCGCGATTTCAAGATTCACGATTTTTCGGTTGCCCGAATGGCAGATTTTGATGCCTTTATTGTCACCGGGGACACGGGGCAACTTCCGAAGATTAGCCTCGATTTGTGGTTCACCATCGACCCTGAAAGCATCGCATTCGGCAGGGTTTTCACATTGTTGCCCGAGCTTTCCGATTTCACTCGCGTAGGAATTCGTCTGTCGTATGAGATACAGGACGCAAAAAAGTTACGCCAGCAATATGAAGCCGCCTATCCCGCGCAGGAAGATGGGACGCATGCCAAAGCGTTGTCGCAATATCTTTCACTCGACGGAAATATTGGGCGCCATTTTTCAGTTTGCTATTTTTCGCTTGACGACAAGTCAATAGAAGGGGCGCCCCCCGAGATCGTGACGAGCGAACTTGAGTCCGACGAAGGCAAGCGACTCCTGAAGCATCTCATTCGGGTTGAGTTCGTTGATGCACAACGCAACATCAACGATGACGACAACAGCCGTAGCAACCGGCTTTCATCGGCCTTTGCCGCCTTTTACCGGAAGAATCTTGAGCAGGTCGGCCACGCCGCCGATGCTCACAGTGTGATCGATGCGAACAATAAACAGCTAACAGAGCATTACGCCAAGCAATTCGACCCATTGATCAAGCTCATCAAGCATCTTGGCGTGCCCTCGATTAACGATCGAGAACTGCGAATCATCTCCTCGCTCAGTCCTGAAACCGCGCTGCGCGGGAGCACCGAGTTGCTTTATGTCGATCCCAGCCGGCAACATGAATTGCCCGAGCTTTACAACGGCCTTGGTTTCAAAAATCTCATCTACATGGCGATTCAGGCCCGGCATTTCCATTCTCAGTGGGTGATGACCACTGAGGACAGACCATTGTGCCTGATGATCTTTATCGAGGAGCCAGAGGTCCATCTTCACGCGCAAGTGCAACAGACCTTTATTTCGAATATTTGGAAGGTAATCAACCAGTCCGCGAAGGAATTAGGTGAATCTGGTTTGGTGCCGCAGCTCGTCGTCACCACCCATTCCTCCCATATTATGGAGGCGGTGGCTTTCGAGAAAGTTCGATATTTCCAGCGGTGCCACATCGAGGGTGAGGCGGCGACATCGGGCATCCCCAACGCATCAGCGGTTCACAGTCTTCGAGCCTTCCAGCCAGAAGCGGAGACGATTGAAGGCAAGCTCGTATCGCCCTTGGAATCATTGGCCTTTCTTAAGCGCTATCTTCGTCTCACGCACTGCGATCTTTTCTTCGCCGATGCGGCCATTCTCGTCGAAGGGGCGGTTGAAAAGCTCCTCATGCCAGACATGATTGAGCGCACTGCGAAGCGACTGCAAACCACATACCTCACGGTTTTGGAGGTAGGTGGAGCTTATGCCCACCGTTTCGAAGGTTTGCTCAGCTTCCTTCACATTCCCTATCTCGTCATCACGGATCTGGACTCAGTGGCGCCGACTGGATATCCGACTGCCTGTCGGGCGGACGTCCCTGGCGCACGAACTTCCAATGCCTCCCTCAAAAAGCTGTGTGCGCAAACCACGGTAGCCGGTTTGATTGGGCTAACTCCGGCGGACAAGCAGCACCCCGCCAAGGATCGCTGCATTGCGTTCCAAACCGATATTCAGGTGGTCGATGGCGCTGCTAGTGCGAAACTCGTCCCCCGCACCTTAGAAGAAGCGATCGTTTACGAGAATTTCGGATTACTTCGGTCCGGCACACTATCCATTGGTATTGAAATACCGGGACTACTCCAAGACGCTTATCAAAGCGTCTACGACCGAATTCGGTCCGACAGTTTCAAAAAAACCGATTTCGCCATGGATATCTTGGCGTGTGCCGACAAGTTGATTGTCCCCAACTACATTGCTGAGGGATTGCTTTGGCTTGAGGCGCGGCTGTGTCCACCGCTCACCACAAAAGTTACACCAGTCGCTGCTGCGATGGAGGCTGCATAGTATGGCGGCCCGGGTTGAAAGCGCAGCAGATGCTCAGGTCCAAAAATGCCTAGAAGAGCATCGCAGCTTCGCAATGATTGCTGGCGCAGGCTCCGGTAAGACAAGCTCGCTGGTCGAGGCTCTCGGCCGAATCCGCGATCGCGAGGGAAGTGTCCTCAAAAGGCAAGGTCAACGTATCGCCTGTATTACCTTTACCAAACGAGCAGTAGAGGTAATCAAGACGCGGTTGGGGTTCGACGACCTTTACTTAGTTTCAACGCTTCACAGCTTTCTGTGGGGACAGATCAGCCGCTTTCACGAAGATATTCGGGAGGCGCTCCGAGAGAGTCGCATCCCGGCCCTTATAGAGAAAGCCAAGGAAGATGACAACGGAGGGAAGAGCAAAAAGGCATTGAAGGCCCGCGCAAAGATCGAGCGCCTTACGGAAGAGCATGCAGCTATCGTAAAAGTCAAATTTTTCGAATATGCCGACACAAACTTCAGCGATTACATTAAAGGCCAGATTGGTCATGATGACGTCATTGAGATTGCCACCTACCTTTTTGCAAAAAATGCCACGTTCAGACGGATCACCGGCCTTCGGTTTCCATATATCTTTGTCGATGAAGCGCAAGACACATTTGAGGGCATCGTTGCCGGTCTCAATCTTGTAGGTGCCGGCACCGGACTTCCGGTGATCGGCTATTTTGGGGATCCATGGCAGCAAATTTATGACCGAAGCGCAGGGGACTTTGCGCCACCTGAAGGCGGCGAGGTCATCACGAAGACCGAGAATTTCCGCTGTTCGAAGAGTGTTATCCGGCTTCTTAACGCCTATCGCGAGGACGTTGAGCAATATGCCGCTGGCGAGAATCAGACATGCGAAGGAAGCGTCGAATTCCTGCTGGTGCAGGCGGAAGAGCCAACGGAGCCTCGCAAGCGCTATTCAGAGGAACAGGTTGAGCGCGCGCTGGTGCGAATGGACGCTGCGATCGCAGGCTGGGGGTGGACCGAACGAGACGACGTCATGAGACTCTTCCTCGCGCGTCAAATGATCGCGCGGCGGCTGGGCTTTGCCGATCTCAACCGACTCTTCACCGGTGAATATGCCTCTTCTCGCGCGCAGGATGCGTTCGAGGCGGGCGAGCATTTTCTTCTCAAGCCCTTTCTTTCTGTCCTTTGCCCGTTGATCACTGGCCAAGAGCAAGGCGACGCCCGGAAGGTCATTAATTTGCTTCGGCGCGAAAGCCCGGCGTTCGCCGTAAACGGATCGAATGCGGAAAAATCGCTAAAGTTTATGGTCGAAACCTCAACCGCATTGGTGAGCCAATTACAGGTTTTGTGGGGCACCGAGACGATAGGTACCATTCTTCGCTTTTGTATTGACAAGCAGATCATCCAGCCTTCTGAGAGGCTATGTGAGCATCTTGATCGCTCCCCTCGAGACGAGGCGTTTGATGAGGATCTTCACAGTCTCGACAAAGGAGATTGGCTCGCTGACTCACTCTTCCAAATGCCGCCTGGGCTAGTGGCTCACTATGCTGCATATATTGACAACAACACTGCCTATAGCACCCAGCACGGAGTGAAAGGCGAGGAGTATGAAAAGGTCATGGTTGTCTACGACGATGTCGAGGCCGCGTGGAACAATTACAGCTTTAACAAAGTCCTGACGCCGTTGACGGCCGGCGAGCCCACAGACCGGCAGCGCTCCATAACTCAGAAGCTCGCCTATGTATCGTTCTCGCGCGCAAAGGAAGATTTGCGAGTCCTGATGTTTACTGCGAACCCTGAAGGGGCGCGAGCAGAACTGATCAACAGCAAGCTGCTAAGTTCTGATCAAATTCGTATCGCGGCGTGAGACTCTCGGTTCTTAGCGCTGGCGGCAAATATCAAGGACTTTCCCCACGCCCCAACTTTCCCAGCATCTCCGCCATCCGCTTCTGCCGCGTTTCCAGCCGCTTCGCGCTGTGCAGCCGGTGGTAGATGGTGAACTGGATCTGACGTTTGAGCGTGGCGTAGAAAGCGTGAGCAGCGGGGTCCTGTTGCAGCGGTGCCAAAAAGTCTTTGGGCGTCACCATGATGGCGCTGCCAGCGTAGGCGGTGGCCCAGCGCCCATCGCTGCGTGTGGCGTTGCAGTAACGAGGGTTCGTCCAAGCACTTGCGTGTCCCGTCAATCTAGCCCCGGGTCGATGGCGCCCCAGCGCTATGCTCCCCACCCAACGAAACAAGACACTCACGGTGACCGCCATGCACGACATCATCTGCCCCCACTGCAACAAGGCGTTCAAGGTGGACGAAACCGGGTATGCCGACATCCTCAAGCAGGTGCGCGACGCGGATTTCAGCGCGCAGTTGCACGAGCGGCTGGAGCTGGCCGAGCAGGACAAGCGCAATGCGGTGGCGCTGACAAAGGCCCAGGTGGCCAATGAGCTGCAGAAGTCGGCGGCCGCCAAGGATGCCGAGATTCAGGCCCTGAAGGCACAGCTGGATGCGGGCGCCGTGGAGCGCGAGCTGGCGGTGGCGCAGGCGCTGAGCGCGGTGGAAAAGCAGCGCGACGCCATGGCCAATGAGCTGGAACGCGCGCGGCAGGCGCAGCTGACGGCGACCCAGCTGGCGGAAGCCCGGCTGGCGCAGGAACTGCAAGGCGTGGCGGCCAGGAAGGATGCCGAAATCCAGCACCTGAAGTCGCAGCTGGAGGCGGGTGAGGTGGCGCGCAGGCTGGCGGTGAACGAGGCAGTCACGGTGGTGGCCCGGGAGCGCGATGAGCTCAAGAACGACCTGAACCTGGTGGTGGTGAAAAAGCAGCTGGAGGAAACCGCCATCAAGGAGCAGTACGCCCTGCAGCTGCGCGACCGCGACGGCGAGATTGCCCGGCTGCGGGACATGAAGGCGCGCCTGTCGACCAAGATGGTGGGCGAGACGCTGGAGCAGCACTGCGAGACGGAGTTCAACCGCATCCGCGCTACGGCATTCCCCCGTGCGTATTTCGAGAAGGACAACGACGCGCGCAGCGGCAGCAAAGGTGACTACATCTTTCGCGACCTGGACGAGGCGGGCAACGAGATCGTCTCGATCATGTTCGAGATGAAGAACGAGAGCCATGAAACCGCCACCAAGAAGCGCAACGAAGACTTCTTGAAAGAGCTGGACAAAGACCGCACCGAAAAGGGCTGCGAGTACGCGGTGCTGGTGTCGCTGCTGGAGCCCGAGAGCGAGCTGTACAACACAGGCATCGTGGACATGTTCTACCGCTACCCCAAGATGTACGTGGTGCGGCCGCAGTTCTTCATCCCCATCATCACGCTGCTGCGCAACGCGTCGATGAAGTCGCTGCAGTACAAGTCAGAACTGGCGCTGGTGAAGGCGCAGAACCTGGACATCACCAAGTTCGAATCACAGCTGGACGAGTTCAAGGGCGCGTTTGGGCGCAACTGGCGCCTGGCGTCGGATGGGTTCGAGGAGGCCGTCAAGCGCATTGACGAGGCCATCAAAGACCTGGAGAAGACCAAGGAAGCGCTGCACAAGTCGGCCAACAATTTGCGCCTGGCCAACGACAAGGCCGAAGACCTCACGATCAAGAAGCTGACACGCGGCAACCCCACCATGGCGGCTCAGTTTGCGGAGCTCAAGCAGGTGGGGATCTCAGACGGGCAGTGCCCAGGCGCGCCGGCGTCTGCCTGCTGATAGCCGACATCGAGCCGCTCAAGCCCAGCAACACCGGCTGGCTGATTGCCGACGTGGTGCCCGACACCTTTGCCTTTGGCTGGGCGCGCACCGAGGTGCAGCCCGGCCTGCTGGCGCTGCTGGCCGACCCGCAGTGGCAGCCTTACGTGGTGTTTCCGGGCGAGTACGTGCAGCCGCCCGAGCGCGTGGTCACGCAGGTGAACAGCACCGCGCCAGAAGGCAGGCGCCCGCTGTTCATCCTGCTCGATGCCACCTGGACGGAGGCGCGCAAGATGTTCCGCAGGAGCCCCTACCTCGACGGCCTGCCGGTGCTGAGCCTGGCGCCCGACCAGGTCTCGCGCTACCAGCTGCGGCGTTCGCGGTGCGGCGACCATTTCTGCACCGTGGGCGCGCTGTGCCTGGAGCTGGCGGGCGAGGCGCACGCCGCGCAGACGCTGCAGGCCTACCTGCACGTGTTCACGCGCCACTACCTGCAGGCCAAGAACCAGCGGCCCGTGGATGGCAATGACGAGGTGCACCGGCGCCTGCGTGCCCTGCGCGGCGACACGGCCTGAGCCTCCGAACCAGCTGCGCGCGCCGCGGCGTCCGGGCGCGGCGGTGCGCAGGCAAAATGCACCGATGAAAGCACCTCCTCGCCTGCAGTCCCTCATTGAGGAAGGTCTGATCGGTTCCGTGGTTCGGCAACTCATGAGCGGCAAGGAAGCCATGGTCTACGTGGTGCGCTGCGGCGATGACACGCGCTGCGCCAAGATCTACAAAGAGGCCAACAACCGCAGCTTTCGCCAGGCGGTGGATTACACCGAAAACCGCAAGGTCAAAAATTCACGCTCGGCCCGCGCCATGGCCAAGGGCAGCAAGTTTGGCCGGCAAGAGCAAGAGGCCGCTTGGCAAAACGCCGAGGTCGATGCGCTCTACCGCCTGGCCGCGGCAGGCGTGCGCGTGCCGCAGCCCTACAACTTTCACGATGGCGTGCTGCTGATGGAGCTGGTCACAGACGCCAACGGCGACGCCGCCCCGCGCCTGAACGATGTGTCCTTCACACCCGCGCAGGCGCTGGCGCACCACGCCACGCTGATCGCCGAGGTGGTGCGCATGCTGTGCGCGGGCGTGGTGCATGGGGATTTGTCGGAGTTCAACATCCTGCTGGCCCATGGCGCGGTGGAAGGTGATGCCGATGGCGTGGATTTCCCGGTAATCATTGACCTGCCGCAGGCCGTGGACGCTGCGGGCAACAACCACGCGCAACGCATGCTGCTGCGCGATGTGGGCAACCTGCGTAACTTTTTTGGCCAGTTTGCCCCTGCGCTGTTGGCGACCGAGTACGGCGCCGAAATCTGGAGCCTGTACCAAGGTGGCTTGCTCAGCAACGAGACGCCCCTGACCGGCCACTTCGAGCGCACCCATGCCGATGTAGACATGCAGGCTGTGCTGCGCGAGATATACGACGCCCGGGCCGAAGACGCGGCGCGCCGGCTGCGCATGGCAACGGTGGCAGGCTAAAAGCGCGATGGCAATTGGTGCCATATGCGCGTTGGATGCCATGCGCCTGCGCCCCTGTCACCCAGGCGATGAACCCGCCCTCCGTGTCGTCTTCCACTCTTCGGTCCACCAACTCGCCCGCCCGCACTACACCGCCGAGCAGCTGCAAGCCTGGGCGCCCGCCGAATACGACGCCGCGCAGTGGGCCGAGCGCTTGCGCGCCAACCGGCCGTTCGTGGCCGAGCTGGAAGGTTGCATTGCGGGGTTTGCCGA
>NZ_MWOM01000106.1:0-7804 GCF_012931925.1 Acidovorax sp. SRB_24 | reverse complement strand
CAATACCGCGACCAGCTCGAACGCTGGCAGGCCGGCAAGCTCAGCGAGGACGAGTTCAAACCGCTGCGGCTGCAAAACGGCTGGTACATCCAGCGCTACGCGCCCATGCTGCGCATTGCCGTTCCCTATGGCGAGCTGGCCGGCCACCAGCTGCGCGTGCTCGCACGCATCGCGCGCGAGTTCGACCAGCCCGACACGGACCTGCTGCTGCGCGCGCGCGCGACGCAGGACCAGCTGGGCGAGATCGCGCTGTCGAACGGCCAGCGCATCGGCTCCGAGCTGGGCCATGGCTGCGGCCACTTCACCACGCGCACCAACGTGCAGTTCAACTGGATACCGATCGCCCAAAGCGCCGACGTGATGGACCTGCTGGCCGGCGTGCAGATGCACGGCATCCAGACCAGCGGCAACTGCATCCGCAACATCACCGCCGACGAGCTCGCCGGCATCGCGCCCGACGAGGTCGCCGACCCGCGCCCGTTCGGCGAAATCCTGCGCCAGTGGAGCACGCTGCACCCCGAGTTCGCCTTCCTGCCGCGCAAGTTCAAGATCGCCATCAGCGGCGCGCTCGAAGACCGCGCCGCCACGCCCTGGTACGACGTGGGCCTGCAGATCGTGCGCGACGAGGCGCTGGCCGCCAGCGAATCGGGCCCGCTGGCCGGCATCGGCTTCCAGGTGCGCGTGGGTGGCGGCATGGGGCGCACGCCCATCATCGGCTCGGTGGTGCGCGAATTCCTGCCGTGGCACCAGCTGATGAACTACCTCGAAGCCGTGATCCGCGTCTACAACCGCTACGGCCGGCGCGACAACGCCTGGAAGGCGCGCATCAAGATCTTGGTCAAGGCCGAGGGCCAGCGCTACATCGACCAGGTCGAGGCCGAATACCGCCAGATCGTCGAGCAGGACGGCGCCCCGCACACCATCACCCAGGCCGAATACGACCGCGTGGCCGCCTGCTTCGTCGCGCCCACGCTCACGCGCCATGTCGGCGCACCGGTCGCCGCCCTGCCCAGCGGCGACAAGGCCTTTGACCGCTGGCTGCAGCGCAACGTGGCTGCGCACCAGCGCCCCGAGCTGCGCGCCGTCACGCTGTCGTTCAAGCGCCCCGGCGCCGCGCCGGGCGATGCGAGCGCCGAGGTGCTGGACGCCGCCGCCGACCTGGCCGAGCAGTTCAGCGCCGGCGAGGCGCGCGTCACGCACCAGCAGAACCTGCTGCTGCCCTGGGTGCATGTGAACGACCTGCCCGCGCTCTACCAGGAGGCCAGGCGCCTGGGCCTGGCGCAGGCCAACATCGGCCTGCTGACCGACATGATCGCCTGCCCCGGCGGCGACTTCTGCTCGCTCGCCAATGCGCGCTCGCTGCCGATTGCGCGCGCCATCACGGAGCGCTACCAGGACATGGACGAGCTGCACGACATCGGCACCATCGACCTGAACATGAGCGGCTGCATCAACAGCTGCGGCCACCACCACAGCGGCCACATCGGCATCCTGGGCGTCGACAAGGACGGCAAGGAGTGGTACCAGATCACGCTCGGCGGCGCCGACGGCAGCACGCGCAGCGGCCCGGCCCTGCCCGGCAAGGTGGTCGGCCCGTCGTTCTCGGCCGCCGAAGTGCCCGACGTGATCGAAGCCGTGCTCGACACCTATCGCAGCCTGCGCCAGAGCCAGGGCCAGCGCACCGAAACCTTCATCGAAACCCTGCGCCGCACCGGCATGGACCCGTTCAAAGCCGCCGCCCACGCTGCGCGCCATGCCACATCGCAGGCCGAAACGGCCTGAGCGCCGGCCGCCTCCTTGAGACCATGACCATGAAAATAATAGCTAGCAGCGCACACCAGGCAAGCGTTACAGGCCAAAAAGTGCTGGAACTGCCGAACGACGCCGATCCGCTGGAGATCGACCTCGCCGGTGTTACCCGCATCGACCTGCAGTTTCCCAAGTTCACCGATGGCCGCGCCTACAGCCAGGCGCGCCTGCTGCGCCAGCGGCGCCAGTTCACGGGCGAGATCCGCGCCACCGGCGACGTGCTGATCGACCAGCTGGTGCACATGGCGCGCTGCGGCTTCGACGTGGCGGTGCTCAGGGACGGCGTGGACGCGGCCGACGCGCAGCGCCAGTTCGACCGCTTCCACGGCTTCTACCAGGGCGACGCAGTGCAGCCGCGCCCGCACTTCGCCAAGGCCGCGTGATGACGGCCGGCAGCCCGACCCTGCTGGCGCGCGGCGCGGCTGCCAAGGCCACCGCCGTGCACGCCCGCGCCAGCGCCGGCTATGCCGAGAAGCTCGCGCAGACCTGCGCCGTGCTGCGCGAGGCGGCGCAGTTGGGCGCAGTCACGCAGGCGTCCAGCCTGGGCGCGGAAGACGTCGTCATCACGCACTTGATCAACGCGCTGCAGCTCGACATCGGCGTGTTCGTGCTCGACACCGGCGCGCTGCACACCGAGACGCTGGCGCTGCTCGAGCGCACGCAGGCCCACTCGCGCGCGCCCGTCACCGTCTACCGGCCGCAGTTCGACGCCGTGGTCCAGTTCATCCGCACGCACGGCCAGAACGCGATGTACGACAGCATCGAACTGCGCAAGTCCTGCTGCGCCATCCGCAAGATGGAGCCGCTGGTGCGCGCGCTGGCCGGCAAGAACGGCTGGATTACCGGCCTGCGCCGCGAGCAGTCGAACGCCCGTGCCGAGGTGCCGCTGGTCGACACCAGCGAAGTGGCGAGCAAGGGCCTGACCAAGTTCAACCCGCTGGCCGACTGGACCTGGGGCGACGTCTGGCACTGCATCGCCGAGAACGGCGTGGACTACAACCCGCTGCACGACCAGTTCTACCCGAGCATCGGCTGCGCACCCTGCACGCGCGCGATCAGCCTGGGCGAAGACTTCCGCTCGGGACGCTGGTGGTGGGAGGACGAGAGTGCCAAGGAGTGCGGTTTGCATGTCCAGCCCACTGTCGATGCGCCAGCGTCCGGCCGCAGCCAAAACCTGTCTGAAACCGCCGCCCCAACCCCGAAGGCCCTTGCATGAACGCCCGCACCGATTTTTCTGCGCTGAACCAGCTCAGCAACCGCCACCTCGATGCGCTCGAAGAAGAAACCATCTTCATCCTGCGCGAAGTCGCTGCTGCCTTCGAGCGCCCCACGCTGCTTTTTTCGGGCGGCAAGGATTCGCTGGTGATGCTGCGCTGCGCCGAAAAAGCGTTTGGCGCCGGGCGCATTCCGTACCCGCTGTTGATGATCGACACCGGCCACAACTTCCCCGAGGTCACGGACTTCCGCGACTTTCGCGCGCAGGAGCTGGGCGCCGAACTCATCGTGCGCAGCGTCGAGGACTCGATGGCGCGCGGCACGGTGCGCCTGGCGCACCCGGGCGAGTCGCGCAACGTGCACCAGTCGGTCACGCTGCTCGAAGCGATCGAGGAGTTTCGCTTCGACGCGCTGATCGGCGGCGCGCGCCGCGACGAAGAAAAGGCCCGCGCCAAGGAGCGCATCTTTTCGCACCGCGACAGCTTCGGCCAATGGCAGCCCAAGGACCAGCGCCCCGAGCTGTGGACGCTGTTCAACACGCGCCTGCAACCGGGCGAGCACTTCCGCGTGTTCCCGATCAGCAACTGGACCGAGCTCGACGTCTGGCAATACATCGAGCGCGAGCAGATCGCCCTGCCTTCGCTCTACTACACGCACCCGCGCGAGGTGGTCGAGCGCAAGGGCCTGCTGGTGCCCGTGACCCCGCTGACCCCGGCACGCGAGGGCGAACAGGTGCAGACACGCGGCGTGCGCTTTCGCACCGTCGGCGACGTCACCTGCACCTGCCCGGTCGAGAGCCTGGCCGCCACGGCCGGCGACATCGTGCTCGAGACCCTGGCCGCCGACGTGAGCGAGCGCGGCGCCACGCGCATGGACGACAAGACCTCCGACGCCTCGATGGAAAAGCGCAAGAAAGACGGGTACTTCTGAGATGACAACGAACAATTTGATAGCTTCCAGCGCAATCACAGCAAGCATTTCAGGCCAAAATGACCATGATTCCGCGCTGCGCTTCATCACCTGCGGCAGCGTGGACGACGGCAAAAGCACGCTGATCGGCCGCCTGCTGGTGGACAGCAAATCGGTGCTGCAGGACCACCTCGCCGGCGTGCAGCGCGCGGGCGAGACCGATCTGGCGCTGCTCACCGACGGCCTCTCGGCCGAGCGCGAGCAGGGCATCACCATCGACGTGGCCTACCGCTACTTCAACACCGAGTCGCGCAAATTCATCATTGGCGACGCCCCCGGCCACGCGCAGTACACGCGCAACATGGTCACCGCCGCGTCGCAGGCCGACGCCGCCGTGGTGCTGGTCGATGCCACCAAGCTCGACTGGCACTCGCCCGCCCTGGCGCTGCTGGAGCAGACCCGCCGCCACGGCCTGCTGGTGCACCTGCTGCGCGTGCCCAGCCTGGTGTTCGCGGTCAACAAACTCGATGCCGTCCAGGACCCGGCCCTCGCCTTCAAGCACATCCGCGCGGCTTTGCTGCAGTTCGCCCAGGATGCGGGCATTGCGGTCGCCGCCACCGTGCCCGTCTCGGCCCTCAAGGGCTGGAACGTGGTAGAGCGCCACGCCGGCTGGTGCGGCTACGCCGGCCCCAGCCTGCTGCAGCTGCTGGAGCAACTGCCCAGCGCCGCCGCCGAGAGCGATCTGCCGCTGGCGCTGCCGGTGCAGTGGGTGGAAAAATTCTCGGCGTCCAGCGACACCTCGCAGGGCCGGCGCGTGTTCTGGGGCCGTGTGGCCACGGGCAGCGTGGCGCCCGGTGCGGCGGTGCAGATCTTCCCGAGCGGCCAGGCCGCCACGGTGGCCCAGGTGCTCGACCGCGTGCGCCGCCCCGGCGACGTGTCGGCCGGCCACAGCGCCGGCATCGTGCTCGACCGCGAGGTCGATGTCTCCCGCGGCGACTGGATCGTCGCCGCGCCCACCCCGGCAGCGGCCAGCGCCGCGGACGGCTTCGACGCCCCGGCCCCCGCACCCGCGTGGCCGGCGCAGCGCGAGCTGACCGCCACCGTCGCCTGGATGGACGACGAGCCGCTGGTGGCCGGGCGCGTGTACTGGGCGCTGCATGGCCACCGCTGGGTCAAGGCCAAGGTGCAGCGCGTGGTTCACCGCCTCAATGTCCACACGCTGGCAAAGGAGCCGGCCACCGAGCTGGCGCCCAACGCCATCGGCCACACCTCGCTGGTGCTGCAGGAACCCCTGCCGGTGGCGCCGTTCGGGCGCTCGCGCACGCTCGGGTCGTTGATTCTGGTGGACACCGCGAGCCACCGCACGGCAGCCGCCGTGCTGCTGCAGGCATGACCCGCGGCAACACACCGGTGTTTGACCGCAGCGGTGGCGGCGCCCGTGCATTTGCGGCACCCTGTGCCCATGCCTGCTGAACCGACCACTGCGCCGCTGGAGCCGATCTTCACCATCGGCCACTCCACGCGCAGCCACGCCGAGTTTCTGGCCCTGCTGCAGGAAAACGCCGTGCAGTGCGTGGTCGATGTGCGCAAGCTCACCGGCTCGCGGCGCTACCCGCAGTTCAACGCCGACGCCCTGGCGCCCGCGCTCGCGCTCGCGGCCGATGGCATCGCCTACGTGCACATGGCTGCGCTCGGCGGACGGCGCGGTCGCACGCTGGCCGCGGGAGAGCCGTCGCCCAACGGCTTCTGGACCCACGACAGCTTTCGCCGCTATGCCGATTACGCGCTGGCCAGCAGCGATTTCGCCACGGGCCTGCACGCGCTGCTGGCGCGCAGCCGCACCGAGCGCTGCGCCGTGATGTGCGCCGAGGCGGTGTGGTGGCGCTGCCACCGCCGCATCATTGCCGACTACCTGCTGCTGCACGGGCGCTCGGTGCAGCACATCCTCAACGCGGGCCGCACCGAAGCGGCCCACCTCACGCCGGGGGCCCGCCTGAAGGAGCCGCACGCCGCGCCCGCCGACCAGCGCCTGGTGTACCCGGCGCAGGCCCCCGCATGACGGCCCGCCGCGTCCCGCGCAGCGGCTGGCGGCGCAGAGCCACCACACCCCGCAGGGCAGCACCGCAGGCGCTTGGTGCAAACCCTTAAAATTTCACTTATTCACCGCCTTAGAAAAAACCATGACCCACGTTGTTTCCGAAAACTGCATCAAGTGCAAATACACCGATTGCGTGGATGTGTGTCCCGTCGACTGCTTTGTCGAAGGCCCGAACATGCTCGTCATCAACCCCGACGAATGCATCGACTGCGCCGTGTGCGTGCCCGAATGCCCGGCCAACGCCATCTTTGCCGAGGAAGACCTGCCCCCCACCGAGCTGGCCTTCATCAAGCTCAATGCCGACCTGACCAACGCCCCCGGCTGGAAGGTCATCACCAAACGCAAGGCGGCGCTGCCCGAGGCCGACGAGTGGAACGGCCAGCCCGGCAAGGTCAAGGACCTGGTGCGCTGAGCGCCGCTGCACTGCCGCACCGCACTGCGCCCCCACCGGCTTGCACCGCTTGAGCACTGCCCGCGCCCCCGCCACTGCGCCACTGGAGACCGACGCCGTCGTCATCGGCGCCGGCCCGGTCGGCCTGTTCCAGGTTTTTCAGCTCGGCCTGCAGGGGCTCAAGGCGCACGTGGTCGATGCCCTGCCCGAGCCCGGCGGCCAGTGCATTGAGCTATACGCCGACAAACCCCTCTACGACATCCCCGGCATCGCCCACTGCAGCGGGCGCGAACTGGTCGAGCGCCTGCAGCAGCAGATTGCGCCGTTTGCGCCGCAATGGCACCTGGGCGAATCGGTGGCGCAGCTCGCAGCGCAGGCCGGCGGGCGCTTTCTCGTCGGGACCTCGCGCGGCACGCAGCTGCTCGCGCGCGCCGTCTTCATCGCGGCCGGCGTCGGCGCCTTTGTGCCGCGCGCGCTCAAGGTGCCGGGCATCGACATTTTTGAAGGCACGCAGCTGCTCTATCGCCTGGACGATCGGGCCGCCATCGCGGGTCGCCATGTGGTCGTGCATGGGGGCGACGAGCCCGCGGTATCGCAGGTGCTGGACTGTGCGGCGGCCGAGCAGCCGCCCGCCAGCCTCACGCTGCTCCACCGCCGCGATGTGTTCGACGCACCGCCCGCTCAGCTGGAGCAGCTGCGGGCACTGCGCGACGCCGGGCGCATCCAGGTCGCCATCGGCCAGATCACCGGCACCGAACAGGACGGCGGGCGCCTTACTGCGCTGCAGCTGCTGGCACCCGACGGCAGCACCCGGCGCGTGCCGCTGGACCTGCTGCTCGTGCGCCTGGGCCTGTCGCCCCGCCTGGGACCCCTGGCCGACTGGGGCCTGGCGATGGAGCGCAAGCAGCTGGTGGTGGACACCGCGAGCTACGCCACCAGCGTCAGCGGCATCCACGCCGTGGGCGACATCAACACCTACCCCGGCAAACGCCGCCTGATCCTGTGCGGCTTCCACGAGGCCACGCTGGCGGCCTTTGCCACTGCCGAGCGGTTGGCGGGCCAAAAAATCCCGCTCGAATACACCACCAGCAGCGCGCGCCTGCAGCAGCGCCTGGGCGTGGCGCCCGCTACTACGCCCACCCCCTGACGCGCGTGCCCGGGTGGGCCTGCGATTGCACCCCATCCCCCATCTGTCGCACGGCCGGGCCAGAAAAAACAAAAGCCGCAGCGATGTGCATCGCTGCGGCTTTTTATGTGATGTGGTGGATCGCTTCCGGCACTCCGAAACGTTCGCAAAACCAACGGCGGGCGGACCCATATGGCGGAGTGGACGGGACTCGAACCCGCGACCCCCGGCGTGACAGGCCGGTATTCTAACCAAC
>NZ_MWOM01000086.1:0-14612 GCF_012931925.1 Acidovorax sp. SRB_24 | reverse complement strand
AGGGCGGCGGGGCGTCGCAGCGCAGCGGCGGTTAAAGGAAACGGGGAGGGCATGGGCGTCTTGGGGAGTGAAAGCATTAGCCGGCCGGCTTGCCGGTGGACTGGCGCAGCGCTTCGCCGTTGGCCAGCATGCGCTGCAAAAACTGCAGCAGCTGTTGCCATTCACCGTGGCTGAAGTCGCTCAGGTGGCCGTTGAGCACCTCGGCGAGCGCGCCCGGCACCTTGGCGGCGACCTCGCGGCCCGCATCCGTCAGCACCAGGTGCACCACGCGGCGGTCCGCGGTCGAGCGCTCGCGGCGCACCAGGCCTTTGGCCTCGAGGCGGTCGAGCGCGCGCGTCATGGCGCCGGGGTCGATCTCCAGGTCGCGCGCGAGACTGGCCACGGTGTTGCTCTCGCAGCGCATGAGCTTGTAGAGGGGCAGGTACTGCACATAGGTCAGGTCGTGCGCGGCAAGCTGCGCATCGGCCTGCGACAGGATGGAGCTGAGCACCTTGCGCATCAGGTAGCCCACGCTCTGGTCGGGCGTGTACTGGCCGGGCTCATAGAAAGGGCGGGGCGCCGCAGCGGGTTGGGACATGGCGCGCAATTTACTTGCCTAGACAATGATTGTCTCGACATGAATTGATGCCCGGGAGCCCTGCGGGGTTTTTTTGCCGCCGCGCCGACAGGGATCGGATACCTTGGGGCGGGGCATATTCGCTATTTAATCGATAGCTTTCCGCGCTTGTTGGTATTGGTCTGGAGGTACTTTGGAATCCAAACTCAGGCGAGCCGCACCACCGCCACGATCGCCACGCCGATCCACAGGTTGACCACCACCCAGGTGCGGATGCTCGCCAGCGCCTGGCCACCCGCCGCCCAGTCCGACGCGGCGGCGGCGCGCTGCAGGCGCTTGAATAGCGCAAAGCGGATGTGGCCAAAAATCGCCATCATCACCAGGCCCAGCGTGGCCATCACGGTCCACGACAGCGGCATCGAAAACTGCCCGCCCGACTGCACGGCCTCCTTGGCGACGCGGCCGATCATCCACAGCCCCGTGCCCAGCACCAGCACCACCGCGGCCCCAATGGCGGCAAAAAAGCGCTGCAGCACGCCCAGCATCAGCGGCACGCGCAGCGCGGGAGGCAATGTCTGCGCGGCCGGGCGCAGGAAGAAATGGGCGAACACCATGCCGCCGATCCAGACGATGAGGGCCAGCAGGTGGATGAGCTTGAGGGTGGCGTAGAGCATGGGGGAGCTTTCAAAAGAGGCCCTGGTGGGGCGGGATGCATGGATGTCGGGGCCGGCCGACGCAGCCTGCCGGCCGTGGCGGGGACGGCTTCAGGCGGCCGTGCTGGCGCCGCCGTGGGAGCTCGGGTGGGGCGCGGGCGTGCTCACGGGCCGCCACGCGGCGGGAGCGGCGTTTCTCTTGCACTGGTACATCGCCGCGTCGGCGTGGGCCAGCAGCGTGGTGGCTTCGCTGCCGTGGTCGGGGTAGACCGCGACGCCAATGCTCGGGACGATGGCCACGCGCTGGCCTGGCAGCGTAAAGGGCGCGGCAAATGCGGCCAGGATCTTTTGCGCCACGTTGTCTGCGTGGCCGCTCGACGGGCCGCTTTCGAGCAGCACCACGAATTCGTCGCCGCCCAGGCGCGCGACCGTGTCCGAACTGCGCACGCAGCCGAGCAGCCGCTGGGCGACTTGTTGCAACAGCAGGTCGCCCGCAGCGTGGCCGAGGGTGTCATTGACCTGCTTGAAGTGGTCCAGGTCCAGGAACAGCAGCGACAGCCGCGTGTGGTCGCGCCGCGCCCGGGCCAGCGCGGTGCGCAGGCGGTCGAGAAAGAGCTGGCGGTTGGGCAGCTCGGTGAGCTGATCGAACTGCGCCATGTGCTGCAGCCGGGCATGCATCTGCTTGCGCTCGATGGCAAACGCGATCTGCGCGGACACGAACTGCAGCAAATCCCTGTCCTTCTCGGTGTAGCGCGCGTCCTCGCCATAGCCCTGCAGCACCAGCGCGCCGATGGCGCCGCGCTGCGTTGCCAGGGGCACGCCGAGCCAATAGGGCGCCGCTGCCGCCGCTGCCTCCGCTGCGCCAGCGGTCTCGGGCGTGACCAGCAAGGTCTGCCCGCTGCGGATGACCTGGGCGCACAGCGCGTCCGCGCCCAGCGGCAGTGGCGGGGGCGCCGCATGGCGTTCGTTCACGTGATAAGGAAAGCTCAGCTCGTCGCGCTCGGCGTCGTACAGCGCCACGGCAAAGTTCTGTGCCGCCAGTAGGCCGCCCAGGGTCTGGTGGATGCGCTCGAACAGCGCCAGCAGGTCTTCGGCCGTGTGGGCCGCCTCGGAAATCGCGTACACGGCGGCCTGCAGCGCCTCGGTGTGCTTGCGCTCGGTGACGTCGTGCGCCACAGCCACGCGCACCTGCTCGGTCTCCACCCAGCGCGCGGTCCAGCGGATGTGCGCGATGCGGCCGTCCTTGCGCACGTAGCGGTTCTCGAAGCCCAGTTGCAGCCCGCCGTCCGTCACGCGCTGCGCTTCCTGCCGCGTGAGCTCGCGGTCGTGCGGGTGCACCAGATCGAACATGCGCAGACCCACGGCCTCTTCGGGGGCGTAGCCAAAAATGCGCTCGAATGCCGCACTCACAAAAACGATGCGGCTTTCGACATCGACGATGCAGACGGCGTCGAGCAGCAGGTCTGCGAGGTTGGTGGACAAAAGGCGGTGCATGGCGGCGGAGCGAGAAGACATTTTCAGGGCGCGGCGCAGCGGGCGGTGGGGCGGGAAATGGAGCGGACGGGCATCGCGGCATTGTGCCCGCCTGGCGTGACAAGCGTGCGGCCAGGGCTGGCTGCGGGCAAGGCAGAATGCCATGTGCCCGCCGGCAGAGCGCCGGCCTTCCACCGACCGCCGACCGCGCCATGGACAAACACTACCTCACCCCCCTTTTCACGCCAGTGTCCATCGCCGTGCTGGCTGGCAGCTCCGAGGCCCCCGAGCAGCTCACGCCCCAGGCGCGGGCCGTGCACAGCGCGCTGCGGGCACAGAAGTTCAAGGGCACGCTGCAGTTTCTCGATGTCCACACCAGCGGCACGCTGGCCGACCTGGCGCAGCGGCGCGCCGACCTCACGGTCATTGCCCTGCCGGCGCAGGACCTGCCGGCAGCGCTGGAGGTGGCCGCGCGCATTGGCTCGCGCGCGGCGCTGGTCATCTCCAGCGGGGTGGGCGCGGCCGAGGCCGCAGAGCTGAAGAAAATCGCCCAGCGCGAGGGCATCTACCTGCTCGGCCCCAACAGCATGGGCCTGCAGCGCCCGGTCTTGGGCCTCAACGCCAGCGCGGTCGGTCCACTGGCCAATGCCGGCCCGCTGGCGCTGGTGTCGCAGTCGGGGGCGCTGACCTCGGCCATCCTGGACTGGGCCGGCAACAACGGCGTCGGCTTTTCGTCGGTGGTGTCGCTCGGGCCCGAAACGGCGCTCGACATCGCGCAGGTGCTCGACTTCCTGGCCAGCGACCCGCACACGCAAAGCATCGTCGTCTACCTCGAAGGCATCTCGAATGCGCGCGAATTCATGAGCGCGCTGCGCTCGGCCGCACACGCCAAGCCGGTGGTCGTGCTCAAGGCCGGGCGCAAGCCGGCCGGCAACCGCGCGGCGCTCACGCACAGCGCGGCCATCGTCGGCAGCGACGACGTGTTCGATGCCGCCCTGCGGCGCGCGGGCGCGGTGCGCGTACGCTCGTTCGTGGAATTGTTCTCGGCCGCCAAGTGCCTGGCCTCGCGCTACCGCGCCGTCGGCCCGCGCCTGGCCATCGTCACCAACGGTGGCGGCCCGGGGGTGCTGGCGGCCGACTGGGTCAATGAAATCGGCCTCGACCTGGGCACGCTGCAGGGGCCGCGCGCGCAGGCGCTGGCGCCACAGCTGCCCCCGCTTGCCTCGCTCAGCGACCTGATCAATTTATCGGAAGACGCCACGCCGGCGCACTACCAGCTGGCGGTCGAGGCGGCCAGCGCCGAGCCCTTGGTCGACGGCGTGCTGGCGATTTATTCGCCGCGCAGCAACGCCGATGCCAGCGGCGTGGCGCGCGCGCTGGCGCAGACCGCACGCCAGATGTCCAAGCCGCTGCTGACCTGCTTCATGGGCGATGCCCAGGTGGTGCCGGCGCGCGCTGTGCTGCGCGAGGCGGCGCTGCCGGCCTTCCGCACGCCCGAGGCGGCGGTGGGCGCGTTTGGCGACATCGCCTCGTTCTACCAAAACCAGAAGATGCTGCAGCAGACGCCGACCTCGCTGAGCGCGCTGGCCAAGCCCGACATCGCCGGCGCGCGCCTGCTGATCGAGAGCGTGCTGGCCGAGCAGCGGCATGTGTTGACCGAGATCGAATCCAAGACGCTGCTGGCGGCCTTCCACATCCCCGTGACGCAGACCGTTCTGGCGCGCAGCGCCAACGAGGCCATGATGATCGCCACGCAGCTGGGCTTTCCGGTGGCGCTCAAGATCGATTCGCCCGATGTGGCGCACAAGTCCGACGTGGGCGGCGTGGCGCTCGATATCCGCAATGGCTCGGCGGCGCGCGACGCCTACAACGACATGGTGCAGCGCGTGGCGCACGCGCAGCCCGGCGCGCGCATCAACGGCGTGAGCGTGCAGCGCATGGCGCGCGGCCAGCGCGGGCGCGAAATCTGCATCGGCATGGTCAGCGATGAGCCGTTCGGCCCGGTCATCACCTTTGGCGCGGGCGGCACCATGATCGAGCTGATCAACGACCGCGCGATGGAGCTGCCGCCGCTCAACCAGTACCTGGCGCACCACCTGATCGAGCGCTCGCGCGTGGCGCAGACGCTGGGCGAGTGGCGCAACGCCCAGGCCGTGAACCGCGAGGTGCTGGAGCAGACGCTGCTGCGCGTCTCGGAGATGGTGTGCGCGCTGCCCTCGCTGCGCGAGATGGACATCAACCCGCTGATCGTCGACGAGTTCGGCGCGGTGGCGGTCGACGCGCGCATCGTCATCGGGCACGCGCAGGACAGCAGCGGCTTTGGCCATCTGGCCATACCGCCGTACCCGGCGCAGTACGAGCATGTCTGGCCGCTGCGCGACGGCGGCCAGTACACCGTGCGCCCCATCCGCCCCGACGATGCGCCGCAGCTGCAGGCGCTGGTGCAGGGCCTGTCGCCGCAGAGCCGCTACTTTCGCTTCGTGTCATCGCTGGTCGAGCTGCCGCCCTCGATGCTGGCGCGCTTTGCGCTGATCGACTACGACCGCGAGATGGCGCTTGCCGCCATCTTCCGTGAGCGCCAGGTGGCCGCCGACGGCACCGTGACCGAAACCGAGCGCCTGGTGGGCGTCTCGCGCTACGTCACCAACCCCGACCACAGCAGCTGCGAGTTCGGCCTGGTGGTGGCCGACGATTTCAACGGCAAGGGACTGGGCTCGCGCCTGATGCTCAGCATCATGGACGTGGCGCGTGACCGCGGCCTGGCGGAAATCGAAGGCCTGGTGCTGGCCAACAACACCAGCATGCTGCGCCTGATGCGCAATCTGGGTTTTGCCATCAAGCCTTTTGCCGAGGATGCCGACTTCAAGCTCGTGACGCACCGGCTGTGAATGGATTCCCTGCGCGCCCTTGGCAGCGCCGTTGCGCTTGCCCGTCGTCCAGTGGCGGAGCACGGTCGGGAGCGCGGAAAGCCGTGCGCGTGTCGCATTGCCACACGCATCGGTGGCACCGCCAGTGCTTTTGTGCTCTTTAAATGAGAGCTTCTAGCGCTTGATGGGCCTGCGTTAGAGGCCTATTTCATGATTTATTCGGAGGGCATGGCGGCCGCCGTCCAGATGCCTTGTGGGCTGCGCTGTCACCGTGCCGCGACCGGGTCGAAGCCAAAAAACGAGGCCGCAGACTGCATCTCCGGCAGCACATAGACCACGCCCGGCGCATGGCCCAGGTGGGGCAGCACAAAGCGGTCATAGAACGCGGCGGGCACGTTCACGCAGCCGTACGAGATGCGGTTGTCTGCCGGCGTGGCGCTGGCCAGGCGCTGCAGGCGGCGCTCGGCCGGGTTGGTTGCGCGCACGCGGTGCAGCGAGACCGCGTCGTCGTAGTCGATCCAGACAATGTCCTCGCCCTGCAGGTTGCGCCCCGGCTCGGAGACAAAGCGCCCGGCAGGCGTGGTGCGCTCGTGCGGTGCGATGCGGGACATGGGCCGCTCGCCGATGCCGGGCACCGCGCGGTCGCCCCGCGCCAGGCCCAGCAGCACGGGGGCTGATGCCTGGAGCGTGCCGTCGGCGCTGAACACATGCACCGCGGCAGCGCGCTTGTCCACCAACACGAATGGCAGCCGCGCGTTGTTGCCGCTGCGCCGCACCCAGTGGGCCACCGCGCGCGCCTCGGACGAAAGCGCGGGCTGCGCCGCGGTCGTTGCGCGGGGAATGGTGGCGCTGCCGCCGGCCGGTGCCGCCTGCGCGGCGCCGCCGCACCCGGCCGCCACAGCCGCCAGCACCGTGCACGCACGGATCCAATGGAGCCAAGAAGAGGAGCAGGGCAGTGTCATGGGAAAGGGCAACGAAACGTCAGATTCACGATTCTGTGGCGCACGCAGGTGGCGCAGCATTCCACACAATTCACAAAAAAGCGGCCATCTCGTGTGAAATGGCCGCCCGTCGAACGGCTATCAAACCGCCAAGGTCAGTGTCTACTATGCCAGAGCGCTCGGGGCGGTGCGCCCCGGCGCGTGCCTGGCCGGCCGGTGCACTGCCGATCAGCGGTACACGTGCTCGCCGCGGTTGTTGCGCCACTCGTTTTCGAGATAGGCGGCGTCGTCGTCCGACTTGGTGCGCAGACCCATCAGAATGCCGCCGCGCTTGATGCCTTCTTCATAGTGCTTGACGCGCTCTTCGGGAATGTTCCAGCCGATCAGTGCGCCGATCAGGCCACCACCGGCGGCACCCGCTCCAGCACCTGCGGCGGCCGCTGCCAGCGGGCCGGCAATCACCAGACCCAGGCCGGGCAGTGCCAGCGTCGTGCCCACGGCGGCAATGGCCGCGATCACCGCGCCCACGGTGCCGCCAATGGCGCCGCCAATGCCTGCGCCCTCGGCTGCCTTGTTGCCCAGCTCGGTTTCCCTGCCCGCGGTCGTGTCGCCAAAGTGGCGGGTGCGGGTTTCATCGGACATCACCAGGTTCACGTCGTCCTTGGAGTAGCCGCGGGTGTTCGCTGCGTTGTATGCGGCCTCGGCACTGTCGCGGTCGGGGAACAGGCCCGTCACAAGCTTGCCCGAGGGGGTGGTTGTGGTGGTCGTGCCGGTGGTGGAGTTGATGCCGGTCGTGTCGGTGGTCGGGTTGTAAGGCGTGTTCATGGCTTTTCCTCTCAGGTCAACAGGGATGAAAAAAGGCTGGGACGGGGTACAGCAAGGCCGTCAGTTGCGGTCTGCACGGGCGCGCCGGGTGCCATAGGCGCCCATGCGCTGGCCACTGCTGTTCATGTCGGAGCTCATGGCGCCCGTGGTGTTGTTGGTGTTGGTGTCCATGTTCGATGCACTGGAGCCCGTTCCCATCGATCCGCTGGTGCTGCCGGACATGCCCGCATTGCCAGTCGTGCCGGTGGTGGTGTTGGTAGTGCTAGTGCCGGTGCCGGTGCCGGTGCGGTTCTGGACCTGGTTGGCGGCGTCCCGGGCGCGGTCGGCGGCTGACTGGTCGGTGCGCACCACGGTGCCGGTGTCCGAGCGCGGCACAGCGTTCTGGGTGGCTTGGGACGCGTCTTGCGGTGTGACACCGACCGAGGCAGGAGGCTGTGTGCTCGTACTCGGGGTCGTCTGGGCGAAGGCGCCGCTGGCTGCCAGCGCCAGGGCTGCGCCCACTGACATGGCTTTGATCGATGCGTTCAACATGGCTTTCTCCTTGTCCGAAAGTGGGTAAACGAACCAGAAGCAGGCCGCAGGGCGCGGTGGGGAACGGTGTGCCACGGGGGCGGTGGCCTGTTCCCAGTTCGAACTTTCAGTGTGCTACCCGGCGCTGTCCGGGCCAGCGGAAAAAGCGCCCGTGAGCGTGTAGGAGATATCCGCCAGCTTGGATGGCTCCCCGGCCGCGAGGACGCCACTAGACGCTGATGCCTGTTGGACCAGGGATGTTTTGCCAATTTACCTTAGTAGATTTGTACTACCCATGCGCCTAAAAAAAGGCGCTTTGGCCTAATCAAAAAAGGGCTCAATGCCCATGCTCCCATTCCTTGCGTGGCTATATTTAATTTATCCGCAAGAGCATTGTCTCCAGGTGGAGTGAATAAAAATCAAAAATATACCAAACTGGAGATATATATGCAATCAGTCGGCCATCTGTTGCATGCCGTTGTGGAGTTTTTAAAGGGCGAGTCCGGCGTATCGCTTATAGAGTGCATATTAATAGGGGCTATTATCGCGGTGGTTAGCGCACTTTCGTTTCTCGCGCTGTCCAAAGAAATGCAAGGGTAGATCATGCAAGAATTTTATTCTTTAATGGAACTCCTGGTGGCGCTCATCAAGGATCCGCGCACCGCCGTTCTGTTTATATTTCTGGTAGCGGCTTCTGTGAACGACTATCGTACCTACAAGATTCCCAATTGGTTAACTGTCAGCGGTATTATTTTTGGATTGATTTACAGCGCGATAGTGCCGTTTTCACGCGACCATGGATTTTTTTGGGCATTGGGAGGGCTCGTGCTGGGGTTTTTGATCATGCTTCCCTTATACGCATTGAGAGTGATGGGTGCCGGGGATGTCAAGTTAATGGCCATGGTGGGTGCTTTCCTGGGTGTGACCGATATCTTGTATGCCGTCATTTTTTCATTCATTGTGGGTGGTATAGCCGCATTGGCGTTTGCGCTATATGCCAAGGCATTGGTACGCATGCTGCTTAATGTCAAGGACACTGTGCAAATGGTGGTGATTTCGGCCGTTGGCGGTTTCAAGCCGGAAGTGCAGATAGATGCACAAAAATCGGTAGGAAAACTGCCGTATGGCATCTGCATCAGTATTGGAACAATGACGTACGCCGTGGCAAAGCAACTAGGTTACGCATAAATCGTTCACTCAAGCCCATGAAAGACAGCAATGAAAAATATTAAAGCCCTCGGATTGTTGTTTCTTGCCTTGATGGTCGGTCTGGCAGCGGCAGTCTATGCAGCAGGCTGGGCAGCACGGCAATCGAATATTGCCTCCCACAAAGTCGTCGTCGCTGCGGTCGATATTGAAATGGGCAGCAAGATCAATCCGCAAATGCTGACATCGACGGACTGGCCCAGCGGTTCCATCCCGGAAGGCTCTTTCAAGGACATCAACGAACTGCAGGACCGGGTCGTCAAAGTCAGCGTGCTGAGAGGCGACGCGGTGCTGGAGCGCAAGCTGGCCCCTGCAGGTACCCAAGGCGGTCTTTCGGCCGTCATTGCCGAAGGCAAGCGGGCGATGACCGTGCGCGTCAATGACGTCGTCGGCGTGGCCGGCTTCGCTCTTCCTGGAAATTACGTCGATGTCATGGTCAATGCCCAGCAAGACAAGGGCAAGGGCGAAGAAGGCAAACAGATCAGCAAGACCGTGCTAGAGCATGTGCTGGTGTTGGCCGTGGCCCAGGAGTCAAGCCGGGACGACACCAAACCCAAGGTTGTCAGCGCCGTCACCCTGGAGCTGTCGCTCGAAGACTCCGAAAAACTCGACCTGGCCCGCAGTGTCGGCACCCTGTCATTGGTATTGCGCAACCAGATTGACAAGAAAACCGTAGCGACCTCCGGCATTACGAAGAGCCAGCTTTTCGGCGAAAAGGAAGTGGCACCCGCCGCCATGAAAGTGGCAGCTACCACGACGCCTGTTAACAAGCCAAGAGCAGTGATAGCCAGACCGGCCGCGCAGCCAGCGGCCGAATGTGTCGAAGTGATTCAGAACGGTTCCCGATTTATCAACTGTTTCTAAATAAAAAAAGAGGGAGCAAATAAAAATGCATAAAAAATATAAGAGCCTGATTTTTCTTGTCGTGTTGGCCCTGACCGGCCAATCGTTCAGCCAAGACAAAGCAGTTGCAGCCACTCATCCGACCACGAACCCGACCGTCGACCAAACACCACGCGCGACGTCAGGTTTAAAGCCCTGTATTGGCGAGGCGAGGGTCGACCCTCCCACCTACATGGCGCTCGGCAAGTCGCGCGTCATACAGCTGGATTACCCCGCATCCCGCATGCTCGTCGGCGGGCATTCATTCAGCCGCGCAGGTCGGGCGGTTTCGGCTAACGATAAGGCGGTCCCCGGAATGCCAGCCAATGCACCGGCAGTGCCAGCTTCAACACAAGGCTCGGATGGCGTGGCAGATGTGGAGATCACGTTGCTCAGCCCCAGAGAACTGTTCTTTCTGGGCAAAAAAGCCGGCTCCATGAACGTGATCCTGCAGAGTGCCGATGGCCGTTGCGTGGTCAAGGACATCATCGTCACCATTGATCCGGACACGCTGCAGTCCAAGCTCGCCGAGTTGATGCCTGAAGAAACCGGCATCAAGGTCAAAGGCGCCGAGAACGCCATTGTGCTGACCGGCCGGGTCAGCGACGCCATCAGGCTCGACGAAGTGATGAGCCTGGCCACCGCCTACGGCGACGGCAAAAAGGTCGTCAACCTGTTGCGCATCTCGACGCCGCAGCAAGTCATGCTGGAGGTCAAGATTGCCGAGGTCAGCAAGACCTTGCTCGATAAATTCGGTGCCAGTGTCGCCGTCAACCGCTCGAGTGATGGCGGCGCCAACAGCTTCTCCTTGCTGTCCAATTTCTTGAGCAATGGCGGCGGATTGCTGCAGGCGCTGCGGGTCGGCAGAACGGCGCTCAATCTCGATGGCCAGAAAGACGATGGCCTGGTGCGGGTGCTGGCCGAGCCCAACATCATGGCCATCAGTGGGCAATCCGCCAGCTTCCTGTCGGGCGGCAAGATTTTCATTCCGGTCGCGCAGACCAGAGAGGCGGGCGGCACCACTATCACGCTGGAAGAAAAGGAGTTCGGCATCGGCGTCAAGTTCACGCCAACCGTGCTCGATGGCACCCGGATCAATCTGAAAATGGTGTCCGAAGTCTCTGACCTGTTGCAGACCGGCTCGCCTTTCACCAGCGTCAACGGCATTACCTCCATCTTGCCTTCGCTCACGGTGCGCCGGGCCGATACCACGGTGCAACTCAACGATGGCCAAAGCTTCGTGATTGCCGGTCTGATCAAGAACAACGTTACCGAAACCATCAAGCGCTTCCCCGGCCTGGGTGAAGTGCCGGTCATGGGCGCCTTGTTCCGCAGTACCGAGTTCCAGAACGACCAGACCGAGCTGCTGTTCATCGTTACCCCCCGGCTGGTCAAACCGCTGACGGAAATTCCGAGGCTGCCGACTGACAACCACGTGGTGCCGAGCCGCGATGAAGTGATTTTCAACGGCAGTCTAGAAGGCGCCGCACCGGCATCTGCTGCTCCGGCTCCTGCCGCTGAAATGAAGTGAGGGAACGATCATGAACACACCTGCAATTGCCCTGCTACTCATCCTGCTGACAGGTTGCGCCTCCGTGACGCCCAATTACGACGCGAAGTTTGGCGATGCCGTTCGTGAAGCCAAACTGAAAATGATCATCAACCCTGACGCGGGCAGAAATTCAGACCAGGTGCTGGGAATGGACGGTAAATCGGCCAGGGAGTCGATGATTCTTTATCAGGGAACTTACAAGGCGCCGCCGCCCCCGGTCAATGTGATAAATATTGGAGGAGGCATTGGAGGGGGTAAATAGCAGCCCATAAGCAAAGGGTTGACTTATTGAAACATATAAGGCAAGGCTATTTATGATTTATTTTTACAAATCATTATATAGGAGGGCGGTCCATGTAGTGACATAAACGTTCTTGCCATGGTAATTTACTTATATTTTTAATTAACTTCGAGAGGCTATCAAATGAACAAATTTCTCACTCAAGTCAATGATTCCATCCGTTCCTTTGCAAAGGACGAGGAAGGTGCGCAAATTGTTGAATATGCATTAATTATTGCGGTTGTTTCTCTTGGATTGATTGCTGGATTTACCACTTTAATTGGTACAGATTTTCAGACATGGATTGGTAAAGTTGGAACTTGCTTGACTACTGGTAAATGCCCTGTTGCTACCCCTTAATGACAAGCAGAGCTAACGCAATTTGTAAGTTGCGTTAGCTCATTTTTTGCTCCTAATTATTCTTAGGGTAATATTATGAGTCGCCATCGTCAAAAGGGGGCAGTTATTGTCACCGTAGCGCTTTCCATGCTCTTCTTGCTGGGATTTATGGGAATTGCGCTGGACTTTGGCCGCCTTTTTATCGTTAAGACGGAGTTGCAAACGGCCATGGACAGTTGTGCCCTGGCGGCGGCGCAAGAATTGAATGGTGCACCTGACGCTTTAACTCGCGCCACAAGTGCAGGCAAGACAGCTGGCAATTTGAACAAGGTTCATTTTCAGCAAGCATCAGCTGAAATTGTTGATGCAGAAATTACTTTCAGCGACTCATTGGTGGGCACCTATAGTCACACATTCACTCCAGTTGATAAAGCAAAGTATGCCAAGTGCTTGCATACCAAATCGGGAATGGCGCCGTGGCTTTTGCAATCGATGAGCGCTTTTAGCGGGAACGACAGTTATAAAGCAAGCAACAGCGTATTTGCGCTTGGAGTGGCCACTCGTGTTTCAGCACAGAGCGCATGTGCTATTCCAGTGCAAATAACTCCAAAGACGTCTGCCTCTCCGGACTATGGCTATACGCCCGGCGAGTGGATTCCATCTCTTTATGACGAGAATAAAAACAACACAGCTCCCATGCCGGGTCATTTTGGTTGGGCCAACCTGGATGGCAGTTCGTCCGCCTCCGCTACAACAGATCAATTACTCGGTACGGGTTATTGCACTCTCAAAACGGGAGACACTATCTCAACCACTGGGGCCAAAGTCTCAGCAAGCACGGCATGGAATTCGCGCTTCGGTTTGTACAAGAATGGTGCTGGAAATCCGAAGATAGATAACGCAACGCCGGATTTAACAGGTTACGCCTATACGGCTACAAATTGGCCAAGCATGGAAAAGGCTTCAGGGGACTTTCTGGCCAAACGGGCAAGCAACCGTTCTTATGGAAATACCGTTGACACGATCAATGCCGGCGACGCCATCACTGGGCTCAACATCAAGGGAGGCTACAAATCATCTGAAATGGGTACTTACGCAGCAGGAGCGAACGCGCTGGCAGCGCATGGTGGAGATCGGAGATTGGCATTTGCCCCATTTGTTGTGGCGTCAAAAATAGCCGGATGGGCTTGCGTATTAATGTTGCACCCCATCGATGGACCCAAAACTACCGTTTACCTAGAGTATGTCGGAAATGCTGCTGGTTCTACCAGCCCATGTGCCAGTGCCGGATTGGCGGGTGGCACCAATGGCCCTCTGGTTCCTGCCCTGGTGCAATAGGAGTAGAAGCATGAAGACAAAACAAGAGGGCGTAGCCATAGTGGAGTTCGCTTTGGTACTTCCAATGCTGCTGATACTTACCTTTATCACCACGGAGTTTGGCAGGGCACTGTATCAGTACAACATATTGACTAAATCGGTGCGGGATGCCGCGCGATATTTATCTAGCCAGAATCCTAAAACAAAAATCACAGAATCAAAAAACCTGATCGTGTATGGGAGTCTTACCAATACCGGTTCGCCTTTGGCCTTTGGGCTTGAATTGAATCAAGTGAAAGACCCCGTATGGCAGCTTAGCGGTTCCAGCCCTATCATCAACACCGTCACGGTAAAAATAGCCGGATGCGCAACTTCAGCGCCGCCATGCTATAAGTTTATTCCATTGGTTTCCAGTGCGTTTGGTATAAATTTCGGTAATATCAACTACGCTGATATCAGCGCCACCATGCGGAGCCCGCTATGAAGAAGCAATTTGGGGCCACCATGGTGGAATTTGCCCTGGTTTTTATCGTGTTCATGACTTTTTTGCTCGGCATTATTGATTTTTCACGCATGTTATGGACTTGGAATGCGGCGAATGAGGCCACCCGCTGGGGCGCCCGCGCTTCGGTGGTTTGTGACAAGGATGCCACCGTGGTTTTAAGCAATATGAAGAAGTTTTTGCCACAGCTCACCGCGAGCAACGTCAAGATTGATTGGTATGACGGAGCAGGAAATATTAGTACCAGTTGCGACCATACCAACTGCGCTGGCGTCAATGTTCGAATTACCGGCCTCAACTATCAATGGATATCACCCGTCGGTTTTAGCAACTATGGGTCGATACCCATGCCAGGCTTTTCTACTTACCTGCCCAGGGAAGTCATGGGGCAAGACCCTGACAGTGCTGCTGTCTGCTCCTGAATTTCAGTGAAAGCACAAAATGAAAATCGCTCTTATTTCCCCCAACAAGAATCACCTGCAAGACATGAGCAAGGCGCTTCAAGCGCACTTGCATACGGTCACGCTCTTTGATGGCGGAAAGAGCCGGATGCGTGCGGTGGCTGAACAAGAGCAGCCGGACCTGATGCTGGTGGACGGCATGTGCTGCGATCCGCATGAACTGGTTCAAGTGGAATATGTCACCGCCCACCATCCCAAAATCGCGGTCATTCTGCTCTGCGCGACCCAGACGCCGGAGTTCCTGATCA
>NZ_MWOM01000140.1:0-1866 GCF_012931925.1 Acidovorax sp. SRB_24 | reverse complement strand
GGGCGGTAGAAGTTCTTGCCCGCAATCTCCTGGCCTTCGTCGGAATACAGGTACTGCAGGTATTCCTCGGCCACCTTGCGCGTGCCGCGCTTGTCCACCACCTTGTCGACCACGGCCACGGTGGGCTCGGCGAGGATGGACACCGAGGGCGCCACGATCTCGAACTTCTCGGTACCGAACTCCTTGAGCGCCAGAAAGGCCTCGTTCTCCCAGGCCAGCAGCACGTCGCCCACGCCGCGCTGCACGAACGTGATGGTCGAGCCGCGCGCGCCGGTGTCGAGCACGGGCACGTTCTTGTAGAGCTTGCCGACGAATTCCTTCGCCTTGGCCTCGCTGCCGTACTTGCGCTTGGCAAATTCCCAGGCCGCCAGGTAGTTCCAGCGCGCGCCGCCCGAGGTCTTGGGGTTGGGCGTGATGACGGCCACGCCGGGCTTGGCGAGGTCGTCCCAGTCCTTGAGGCCCTTGGGGTTGCCCTTCTTCACGAGGAAGACGATGGTCGAGGTGTAGGGCGCCGAGTTGTGCGGCAGGCGCTTCTGCCAGTCCGCCGGAAGCAGCGCGCCGTTCTTGACCAAGGCGTCCACGTCGCCGGCCAGGGCCAGCGTGGCCACGTCGGCCTCGATGCCGTCGATGACCGAACGCGCCTGCTTGCCCGAGCCGCCGTGCGACTGCTTGACCGTGATCTCCTGCCCCGTCTTGGCCTTCCAGTGCCTGGCAAAGGCCTGGTTGTATTCCGCATACAGCTCCCGCGTGGGGTCGTACGACACATTGAGCAAGGTCACGCCTTGCGCAAACGACGGCAATGCCGTCAGGGCCAAGCTGGCCAGCAGGGCGCTGGCCAGGGGAAACTTGATAAAGTCACGGCGAATCTTCATGGGTGGCCTTCCGTCAGTGCATGGAAACCGGTGCGAATCACCGATGCAACGCATTCTGGAAGGCCAGATTAAAAACTGGAACGAATAAAATCGCAGTTCTTAATACCCAAAACATCTAAACCGATACCCCCACAAGGAATTTTTCCATGGCACGCACCGTCCACTGCATCAAGCTCGGCAAGGAAGCCGAAGGCCTCGACTTCCCGCCCTACCCCGGCGAACTGGGCAAACGCCTGTGGGAAAGCGTCAGCAAGGAAGCCTGGGCCGCGTGGCTCAAGCACCAGACCATGCTGGTCAACGAAAACCGCCTGAACCTGGCCGACGCGCGTGCGCGCCAGTACCTGGCGCGCCAGATGGAACAGCATTTCTTTGGCGGCGGCGCCGACACCGTGCAGGGCTACGTGCCGCCCAGCGCCTGAACGCCACGGCCCTGCGCAGACCTTCCGGGCGCCCCTTGTGGCGCCTTTTTCGTTCCTTTCTCTTTCCACCCATGGCACCCCGCATCGACGCAATGGACAGCAGCCCCGCCCTGGCACCCACGGCCTTCCTGCACGGCTGCGACCTGCCGGCGGCCTGGGCCGGCGAGCCGCAGTGGCGCATCCTGCAGACCGACTTTGGCGGAGGACAGGACTTTCTCGCCGCCTGGGCCGCGTGGCGCGCCGACCCCGCGCGCCCCACCCTGCTGCACTTCGTCGCGCTGCAGGACGCACCGCTGCCGGCGGCCGAAGAGCGGCTGCGCGCGGCAGCGGCGGAGCCCGCGCTGGCGCAGGAACTGCAGGCCCAGTGCTGGGGCCTGCTGCCGGGCGTGCACCGCCTGGCGTTCGAGGGCGGGCGTGTGCTGCTCACGCTCTGCCTGGGCGAGGCATCGGCTCTGCTGCGCCAGCAGGACTGGACGGTGGACGCGGTCTACCTCGGCGGCCCTGGGCCCTGGGGCCCGCACTTTGTCAAGGCGCTGGCGCGCTGCTGCCGGCGCGGCACGCACCTGGCCGCCGCA
>NZ_MWOM01000074.1:0-17096 GCF_012931925.1 Acidovorax sp. SRB_24 | reverse complement strand
GCGAGGGTGTTCCGCGGCCCCGCGCCGGGCGTACACTGCCCTTGCCCGCGCCACGCCGCGCGCAACCGCCAGGAGAGACGCCATGAAATGGGAAGGCAATCGCGAGTCGGACAACGTCGAAGACCGCCGCGGCGCAGGCGGCGGCATGCCGGTGTTTGGTGGGCGCAGCATCGGCATCGGCACCATCGTCATCGCCCTGCTGGGGGGCTGGATCTTCGGCATCAATCCGCTGACCATCCTGGGGTTCCTCAGCGGTGGCGGGCAGCCCGCGCAGGTGCAGCAGGCCCCGGCGCAGCGGCCCCCGGCCGACGACCGCATGGCCAAGTTTGTCTCCACCGTGCTGGCCGACACCGAGGATGTCTGGACGGGCATTTTCAGCCAGGGCGGCGGGCGCTACCAGGACCCCAAGCTGGTGCTGTTCCGCGGCGCCACGGCCACGGCCTGCGGCACCGGCCAGGCGGCCATGGGGCCGTTCTATTGCCCGAGCGACCAGAAGGTCTATATCGACCTGGACTTTTACCAAACCCTGAAGAATCAGCTGGGCGCACCGGGCGAGTTTGCGCAGGCCTATGTGATCGCGCACGAGGTCGGCCACCATGTGCAGAACCTGCTGGGCATCAGCGAAAAGGTCGACCAGCAGCGGGGCCGCGTGAGCCAGGCGCAATACAACCAGCTGTCGGTGCGCCTGGAGCTGCAGGCCGATTGCTTTGCCGGCGTCTGGGCCAACCATGCGCAGTCGGCGCGCCAGATCCTGGAGAACGGCGACATCGAGGCCGCCATGAATGCCGCCGCCAAGATCGGCGACGACGCCTTGCAAAAGCAAAGCCAGGGCCGCGTGGTGCCCGAGAGCTTCACCCACGGCACCAGCGCGCAGCGCGTGCGCTGGTTCAACAACGGGCTGCAAAGCGGCAGCGTCCGCGATTGCGACACCTTTTCTGCACGCAGCCTCTGAAGCCGCGCGGGCCTCTGCGTGTATTTGAACGAAAAGGCCTTGCAGGCCAATAGGGCAGGGCGATGCCAGCTATCAAAACCATAGAAAAATGGACCGCAAGGGGCTGCGGCTCGGGCCCTGCGCAGCAGCGCGCGGAGGTGCCGCGGTAGCGTTTGCCGGCGCTGGTGCGACAATAGCAGGCTCAATGACAAGTTCTTTTTCCAATTTATCGCTGGCCGAGCCGCTCGCGCGCGCCGTGGCCGAGATGGGCTACGAGTCCATGACCCCCATCCAGGCGCAGGCCATTCCGGTCGTGCTCACGGGCCAGGACGTGATGGGCGCGGCCCAGACCGGCACCGGCAAGACGGCGGCGTTCTCGCTGCCGCTGCTGCAGCGCCTGCTAAAGCACGAAAGCAGCTCCACCTCGCCCGCACGCCACCCGGTGCGCGCCCTGGTGCTGCTGCCCACGCGTGAACTGGCCGACCAGGTCGCGCAGCAGATCGCGCTCTACGCCAAATACACCAAGTTGCGCAGCACCGTGGTGTTCGGCGGCATGGACATGAAGCCGCAGACGCTCGAACTCAAGAAGGGCATCGAAGTGCTGGTGGCCACGCCGGGGCGCCTGCTCGACCACATCGAGGCCAAGAACGCGGTGCTCAACCAGGTCGAGTACGTGGTGCTCGACGAGGCCGACCGCATGCTCGACATCGGCTTCCTGCCCGACCTGCAGCGCATCCTGTCGTACCTGCCCAAGCGGCGCACCACGCTCTTGTTCAGCGCCACGTTCTCGCCCGAGATCAAGCGCCTGGCCGGCAGCTACCTGCAAAACCCGGTGACCATCGAGGTCGCCCGGCCCAATGAAACCGCCTCCACCGTCGAGCAGCACTTCTACAGCGCGGGCGACGACGACAAGCGCCGCGCCATCCACCAGGTGCTGAAGACGCGTGGCATCAAGCAGGCGTTCATCTTCGTCAACAGCAAGCTCGGCTGCGCGCGCCTGGCGCGCAGCCTCGAGCGCGAGGGCCTCAAGACCACCGCGCTGCACGGCGACAAGAGCCAGGACGAACGCCTGAAGGCGCTCGAATCCTTCAAGAGCGGCGAGGTCGATCTGCTGGTCTGCACCGACGTGGCCGCGCGCGGCCTCGACATCAAGGACGTGCCGGCGGTGTTCAACTTCGACGTGCCGTTCAATGCCGAGGACTACGTGCACCGCATCGGCCGCACGGGCCGCGCGGGCGCCTCGGGCCTGGCGGTCACGCTGGTGTCGGGCAGCGATGCGCGCCTGGTGGCCGACATCGAGAAGCTGCTGAAGAAAAAGATCGAGATCGAAGCGCTCGAATACGACGAAGACCGCCCGCAGGGCCGCATCAACGACGGCCGCCGCGCCTGGCGGGCGAGCGATGCGGACGGCGCGCCGCGCGCACCGTCCGAGCGCCCGCCCTATGCCGAGCGCACCCCGCGCGCACCGCGCAGCGGCTTCCGTCCGGCCGTGGCGTCGCGCGACCCGTTCTTCGAGAAGCCCTACGAGGCCCCGTCAGACGCGGCTGCAGCGCAGTGGGAGTCCGCGCCCCGGTCACCGGCCGGCCGTGGCCTCTCGGCCAACATCAAGCCTAAGCGCAAAGTGGCCGCGCTGTTCAAGCCAGTGGAAAGCGCCACGCAGGCCTGAGGCCTCGGGCGGCGGCGCCGATCGCCGCCGCGCCCGGCCTCCCTGTCTTTTGGCCGGTGCGCCGATGGTCTGGATTTGGGTGAAAACAGGCTGCAGCGTTGATGGGGTAAGCGAAAACAGCTATTTAAATAGTAGCATTACCCCGGCTGCTGTGCCTGCGCGCAGCGCACCTGCAGGCATTCGCGCTCTGCCAAGGTGGCGCCAAAACGCACGGCGCTCAGGCAGCCGCCCCACACACAGCCCGTGTCGAGTCCGAGCAGCCGGGGCCGGTCCATCCAGCCCAGCGTGGACCAGTGCCCGAAGGCCACCAAGGTGTCGGCGCTCTGCCGTCCAGGCACGTCAAACCAGGGCATCAGCCCCGGCGGCGCGGCCGCGGCGCTCTCGGTGCTGTCGAAATCCATGGCCCCGTCGGGGGTGCAAAAGCGCAACCGCGTGAGCGCGTTGACGATCACGCGCAGGCGCTCGGTGCCGGTGAGCGCATCGCTCCAGCGCTCGGGCGTGTTGCCATACATGTGCGGCAGGAACTGCGGCAGATCGGGGCCGCGCAGCACGGCATGCACTTCGGCGGCCCGCGCCAGCGTGTCGTCAGCGCTCCAGTCGGGCAGCACGCCGGCATGCACCATCAGCAGCGGCTCGCCGGCGTGCGTATGCAGGCGCGCCAGGGGCTGCTGGCGCAGCCAATCGAGCAGGGCATCGCGGTCGGGGGCCTGCAACACGTCGGCCAGCGTGTCGCGGCGCGAGATCTTGCGCGCTCCGTGCGCGGCGGCCAGCAGGTGCAGGTCGTGGTTGCCCAGCAGGCACGCCAGGGCGCCCTCGGCCGCCATGCAGCGGCGCAGCACGGCGGCCGATTCGGGGCCGCGATTGACCAGGTCGCCCAGCAGGTAGACCGTGTCGCGGCTGGGCGAGAAATCGATACGCTCGAGCAGGCGCTGCAAGGCGCTGTCGCAGCCCTGGATATCACCGATACAGTAAAGTGCCATCCTGTTCTTTCTTAGTTTTTGATCCATGGATTTTCTGCTGATCGCGCTGCTGACCGTGCTCAATGGCGTGTTCGCGATGTCGGAGCTCGCCCTCGCATCCAGCCGCAAGGCCCGTCTGACGGCCATGGCCGAGGGCGGCGACAAGGGCGCCGACGCGGCGCTGGCCCTGCTGGGCAATCCCACACAGTTTCTTTCGTCGGTGCAGGTCGGCATCACCTCGATCGGCATGCTCAACGGCATCATCGGTGAAGCCGCCTTCAGCGACGACCTGGCGCACTGGCTGCGGTCGCTCGGCATGCCCGAAGGGGCATCGGGCATCACGGCCACGGCCATCGTGGTCACGCTGATCACCTTCATCACCATTGTGTTTGGCGAACTGGTGCCCAAGCGCATCGGCCAGCTCTACCCCGAGACGGTGGCGCGCCTCGTCTCGCGCCCCATGGCGTGGGTGGCCAAGATCGCCAAGCCTTTCGTGGCCCTGCTGGCGGTGTCCACGCAGGGCGTGCTCAGGCTCTTGCGCGTCGACAACGCGGCCGCCCGCGCCGTGACCGAGGAAGAGATCGTCGCCAGCCTCGAAGAAGGACGCAATGCCGGCGTCATCGAGCACCACGAGCACCAGATGGTGCAGAACGTGTTCCGCCTCGACGACCGGCCGCTCACGTCCATCATGGTGCCACGCAGCGACGTGCAGTGGCTCGACGCTTCCCACACGGTGGTGCAGTGCCTGCAAATGGCCAGCGCCAGCGGCAACAAGGGCGCGCATTCGTGGTATCCCGTCTGCCGCAGCTCGCTCGACGATGTGGTCGGCATCATCAGCGTCGCGCATCTGCTCGAGCTCGGCCCCGAGGCCCCCGGCCCCATTGAGCAGCATGTGCAGCCGGCCTCGTTCCTGCCCGAGACGCTCAGCGGCATGGAGTTGCTCGAGCAGTTTCGCGCGCGCTCGGGCCGCATGGTTTTCGTGGTCGATGAATATGGCGTGGTGCAAGGCATCATGACGCCGCGCGATTTGCTCGAAGCCATTACCGGCGAATTGCAGCCCGGTGCCGCCACCGATGCCTGGGCGGTGCAGCGCGAAGACGGTTCGTGGCTGCTGGACGGCCTGATGCCCGTCTCGGAATTGAAAGCGCGCCTGGATATCCGCGATCTGCCGGAAGAAGAGCGCGGGCGCTATAACACGTTGGCCGGATTATTGATGGCCGAATCGGGCCATATGCCCGAAGTGGCAGAGCGCATTGCGTGCGAAGGCTGGATATTCGAGGTGCTCGATCTCGATGGCAAACGCATCGACAAGGTTTTGGCGCAAAAGGCGCCGGCCCCAGAAACCCCCGACTGACGGATACAGCAATAATGCACACATTAGTCGGGACATAAGACGTGGTTTGCGTGCAGACCCGCAATGATGTTTCTATAATCACCGCTTCATCAACACAACGTCAACCTACCATGACCAGTTACAAAGAACTGCTGAAACAGCGCGAAGCCCTTGAAAAGCAAATCAACGAAGCCCGCCACCAGGAATTGGCCGGCGCTTTGACCCAGGTGCGTGCGCTGGTGGAAGAGTTTGGCCTGACTGCGCAAGACGTTTTCCCTGCCGCGCGTGCGCGCAGCAGCGCTAGCGGCTCCAAAGTGGCCCCCAAATACCGCGACCCCGCCACAGGCCAGACCTGGACCGGCCGCGGCAAGGCGCCCAAATGGATTCAGAACGAAGACCGCGCAAAGTTCGCGATCTGAACAGGTTTTCCCTGTTTGTGCCCCCAAAGCCCGCCTCGGCGGGCTTTTTTGGGCCCAGAAATTCCCGCTATTCCGGTTAACCCCGCCACCAGAAGTTTCCATGGCGCCCCATTGCGATGGGCAGATGCGGCTTCGAAAAAAGGTTCAGTTGTTTTTGCGGCCTTTGAGTGCAGCCCTATATCGCGAGGCAATATCGCTGCCGCAGAGCGCAGGGCACGCATATTCGCTGGATGAAACACAGCCGTTCAGCCTTGGCGCGGCAGGAATCGATGGGGCACTGCCATGAAACCATTGCGCGCGAAAGACAGCACGCGCCAGTACTTTTCACCAAGGTGCCAGAATGGGGTTTGTCACCGTCACAGGAGTACGCCATGGTCCAGTCGTCGCCAAAATCCCACCCTCACGCGTTTGCATTCACGCTCAAGAGTTTCGAAACGGCCTCTGGCAAGACAGGCACGCTGTATTCTTTGCCCGCGCTGGCCCAGCAGTTTCCGCAAATCCAGCGTTTACCGGTGTCGATCCGCATCGTGCTGGAGTCGGTGCTGCGCAACTGCGATGGCCTCAAAGTGGCTCCTGCGCACGTGGAGCAGCTGGCGCAGTGGAAGCCCCAGGCCGCGCGCACCGAAGAAATTCCGTTTGTGGTGTCGCGCGTGGTGCTGCAGGACTTTACCGGCGTGCCGCTGCTGGCCGATCTGGCCGCGATGCGCAGCACGGCCGCCCGCCTTGGCCAGGACCCGAAGAAGATCGAACCGCTGGTGCCCGTGGATCTGGTGGTGGACCACTCGATCATGGTCGACTCCTACGGCCAGAAAGACTCGCTCGACCTCAATATGAAGCTCGAATTCCAGCGCAACCGCGAGCGCTACGAATTCATGAAATGGGGCATGCAGGCATTCGATACCTTTGGTGTCGTGCCCCCGGGCTTTGGCATCGTGCACCAGGTCAACCTGGAGTATCTGGCGCGCGGCGTGCACCGAACCCAGGATGGCGTGTACTACCCCGACACCCTGGTCGGCACCGACAGCCACACCACGATGATCAACGGCATTGGCGTGGTCGGCTGGGGCGTGGGCGGCATCGAGGCCGAGGCCGCCATGCTCGGGCAGCCGGTGTACATGCTGACCCCCGACGTGGTCGGCGTGGAGTTGACGGGCCGGCTGCGCGAAGGCGTCACCGCCACCGACCTGGTGCTCACGGTGACCGAGCTGCTGCGCCGCCACAAGGTGGTGGGCAAATTTGTCGAGTTTTTTGGCGAAGGCACGCGCACCTTGGCCTTGCCCGACCGCGCAACCATTGGCAACATGGCGCCCGAGTACGGCGCCACGATGGGCTTCTTTCCGGTTGATGAAAAAACCATCGAGTATTTCCGCGGCACCGGCCGCACGCAGGACGAAATCGAAGCGTTCGAAGCCTATTTCAAGGCCCAGAGCCTGTTTGGCATCCCCCAGCAGGGCGAAATCGACTATTCGCAGGTGATCGCGCTGGACCTGGACAGCGTCACCCCGAGCCTGGCGGGTCCGAAGCGGCCGCAGGACCGCATCGAGCTTGGCCAGGTGTCCGCGCAGTTCGCGTCGCTGTTTTCCAAGTCCAATGCCGAGAACGGCTTCAACCAGAGCGCCGCCCTGCTGCACACGCGCCACCATGTGCGCCACGGCGAGGCCGAGCAGCCAGAGGCGGTGGCCGCCGCAAGCGTGCCCACCCCCATCGGCGCGCCGCGCTCGGTCGTCGAGATGGAGGGCAACAAGCCGACGCTGGCCAGCGCGCACAGCGAGGCCAGTGTGCAGGTCAAACCCTCGGGTCCCGACCTGGCCATCGGCAACGGCGACGTGCTGATCGCCGCCATCACCAGCTGCACCAACACCTCCAACCCGAGCGTTCTGCTGGCGGCCGGCCTGCTGGCCAAGAAGGCGGTGGAGGCGGGCCTGAGCGTGCAGCCGCACATCAAGACCTCGCTGGCGCCGGGCTCGCGCATCGTGACCGAGTACCTCACGCAAACGGGGCTGATGCCGTACCTCGAGCAGCTGGGTTTTTCTCTGGCAGGCTACGGCTGCACGACCTGCATCGGCAACTCGGGGGACCTCACCCCCGAGCTCAACGAAGCCATCACCAGCAACGACCTCGTCTGTGCCGCCGTGCTGTCGGGCAACCGCAACTTCGAGGCACGCATCCACCCCAATATCAAGGCCAATTTTCTGGCCAGCCCGCCGCTGGTGGTGGCCTACGCCATTGCCGGCACGGTGCTCAAGGACTTGACCAGCCAGCCGGTGGGGCAGGCGCGCAATGGCAAAGACGTGTACCTGGCGGACATCTGGCCCAGCAGCGACGAGATCCAGGCCCTGATGCGATTCGCCATGAACGGCACGGCGTTCCGCGACAACTATGCCAAGGTCAAAACCGAGCCGGGCGAACTCTGGGGCGGTATCCGGGGCGTGGGCGGCGACACCTACACCTGGCCCGCCAGCACCTACATCGCCGAGCCGCCGTTTTTCAGCGGTTTCACGCTGCAAGCCGCGTCCCCCCAGGCGGCTGCCAGCGCGGGCGGGTCCGGCGCCATCGACGCCTCGGTGCACGGCGCCCGAATCATGGCGCTGTTTGGCGACTCCATCACCACCGACCACATCTCGCCGGCCGGCTCCATCAAGGACAGCTCGCCCGCCGGACAGTGGCTGCAGCAGCACGGCGTGATGAAGGCGGACTTCAACAGCTATGGTGCGCGCCGCGGCAACCACGACGTGATGATGCGCGGCACCTTCGCCAACGTGCGCATCAAGAACCTGATGCTGCCGCCCGGGCCCGACGGCTCGCGCGAAGAAGGCGGCGTGACCCTGTTCCAGAACGAGGGCCCGCTGCAGGGCGAGAAGATGTTCATCTTCGACGCCGCCATGCAGTACATGGCGCAGGGCACGCCCACGGTGGTGTTCGCGGGCGAGGAATACGGCACGGGTTCGAGCCGCGACTGGGCCGCCAAGGGCACGCAGCTGCTGGGCATCAAGGCCGTGGTGGCCCGGAGCTTCGAGCGCATCCACCGCTCGAACCTCGTCGGCATGGGCGTGCTGCCGCTGCAGTTCAAGGGCCAGGATTCGTGGGAGTCGCTCGCGCTCACGGGCATCGAAACCATCGACGTGCGGCCCGACGCTGCGCTCACGCCGCAAAGCGACGCCACCCTGGTCGTCCACCGCGCGGACGGCACGCGCCAGGAGGTGCAGGTCACGCTGCGCATCGACACGCCGATCGAGGTCGACTACTACCGCGCCGGCGGCATCCTGCCCTATGTGCTGCGCCAGCTGCTGGCCGCCTGACCCGGCCCGTGCTTCGGCACGGCCCGGACCCCTGCGCTGCGCCGCGGGGCCGGTGGCAGCAGGCACAATGGCCGCATGAACAAGCAGGTGTTGATTGCCGGCGGCGGCATCGGGGGGCTGGCGGCTGCGCTGGGCGCGTCGCGGGCCGGTTGGGACGTGCGCCTGTACGAGCGCGCTGGCGCGTTCAGCGAAGTGGGGGCAGGCGTGCAGTTGGGGCCCAACGTGGTGCGCCGCCTGCAGGCCTGGGGCCTGCAGCGCGCGCTGCAGTCGGTCGCGGCTTTTCCCGAGCGGCTGCAGGTGCGCAGCGCGCTGTCGGGGCGCGAACTGGCGGTGTTGCCGCTGGGCGCCGACGCCGTGCAGCGCTACGGCGCCGCCTACGCCACCGTGCACCGCGCCGACCTGCACGGCGTGCTGCTGGCGGCCGTCGAAACCTGCGAGAGCGTCCAGCTCAACCTGGGCCTGGGCATTGAGCGCCATGCCGAGGCCAACGGCGCCATCCTGGTGCGCACCACGCGCGGCAAGGACGTCGAGGGCGACGCCCTGATCGGCGCCGACGGCCTGTGGAGCCACACGCGCGTGCAGCTGCTCGGCGACGGACCGCCGCGCAGCACCGGCCACCTGGCCTACCGCGCCATCGTGCCCCAGCGCGCCCTGCCCAAGGCCCTGCGCACGCGGCAGGTCACCGCCTGGCTCGGGCCGCGCCTGCACGCCGTGCAGTACCCGGTGCGCCGCGGCGAGCTGCAAAACATCGTCGTCATCGTGCAGGGGCCGGCGCGGCAGGACCTGCAAAGCTGGGACCATGCGGCCAACGCCGCCGACCTCAAGGGGGCCCTCGCCGGCAGCTGCAGCGCGCTGCAAACCCTGGTGCGCAGTGTCCCGGCCTGGCGCCTGTGGCCGCTGTCCGATCGCCCCCCGGTGCGCAGTGCGGCGCAGATGGCGCAGGGCCTGGTGGCGCTGCTGGGCGACGCCGCGCACCCGATGCGCCCCTACCTGGCGCAGGGCGCCGGCATGGCCATTGAAGACGCCGCGCAGCTGCAGCATGCCCTGGCCATGCACGACCTGGAGGTGCCGCTGCGCCTGCGCCGCTACGCGCTCAACCGCTGGGAGCGCAACGCGCGCGTGCAGGCGCGTTCGCAGCGCAACGGGCGCATCTTCCACGCCACCGGCCCGGTGCGCTGGGGGCGCGACGCCGCGCTGCGCCTGCTCGGGCCGCGCCTGCTGGACCTGCCGTGGCTGTACCGCGGCGATGGCTCCAGCGCCAGCTCGCTTTAAGGGCTATAAAAAAACAGAGCTGCCAGCGCTTTTCCCATAAGCGCTGGCGTGCTTTTTCATGCGGATTCTGTGCCGTGCGCCGCGGGCTGCCGCAGCAGCGGCGACACCGGCAGCCAGCGGAACGCGGTCGAACCCAACGCCAGCAAGGCGGCAATGGTCGCCATCACCGCGCGGTAGGGCTCGAGCCCCTGGCCCTGCGCCCAGTCGGCGACCCAGCCGGTCAGCGACTGCACCAGGCCCACGCCGAGGAACATGGCCATGGTGAACACCGACAGCGCGCGCCCGGTCAGGTCGGGCGGGTAGGACGAGCGCACGTCGGAATACTGCAGCACCGAGTAACCCGACAGCACCGCAATGACCACCACCAGCGCCAGGTTCAGCGCGGCGTGGTGCACCAGCCCCACGCCCAGGTACAGCGCGGCTGCCAGCAGCGAGAAGTTGACCACCCAGGCGCGCCGGCGCGCCGGTCCCGGATCGAGGCGGCCAAAGAGGGCCGGACTGAACAGCGAAATCAGCGACATCACGAGGGCCATGTTGCCGCTCTCGACCAGCGTGAAGCCATAGCGGTCGATCAGCATCGGCCCGATCCAGAGGCCGCGCAGCGCCAGGAACGAGGCATAGGCCACCATGCCCAGCAGCAGGATGCCCAGCGTGTGCGGCAGCATGAACAGCGCGCCAAAGCGGCGCACGGCCGTGCCCCAGCGCTCGCGCGCGGGCGCGGGGCCGGGCAGCGCCGGCTCGTGCACGCAGCGCCAGATCAGCAGCCACGCCAGCGCCGACAGCAGCGCCAGCAGCGCAAAGCCGCTGCGCCAGCCGTGCTGCTGCACCAGCCAGGCCAGCGGCGTGCCGGTCAGCAGCAGGCCCAGGCCGCCCACGCCCATGCCCACGCCCGACAGGAAGGCAAAGCGCGAACTCGGGAAATGGCGCGAGATGAACACCGTGCAGGCCAGGAAGGCCGGCGCGCAGCCCACGCCGATGAGCAGCTGGCCGAACATCAGCCAGCCATAGCCGGGCGCCCAGGCCGACACGGCAGCGCCGGCAATGGCCAGCGGAAAGGCGCTGAGCACGGTGCGGCGCAGGCCGTACAGGTCCATGCCAATGCCCATGAAAAATTGCGTCACGCCAAACGACAGGCCAAACAGCCCGGCAAACGCGCCCAGCGACGCCGGCGAGAGGCCAAAGTCGCCCTGCAGGCCGGTCGCCATGATGGCGGTGACGGTGCGGTAGGCCTGGCTCAGCGCAAAGGCCGAGAGCAGCGCCAGCAGCATGAACCACAGCGTGGCCTGCGAGGGCGGCGCGGGCTGGGGCGAGGAATCCGGCAAGGGTGCCGGGTGCGCAGGGACGGCAGGGGGATGGGGCACGGGGGATGAAACGGGCGAGGGTTGCGGGGGCACGGCGGGTGTCTTTTGAAGCGTGCAGCCTACACGCTGGCGCGCCTGGGCGCTGTCGCGGCGGCAGCACTCCGGTTTTGATAGCTGTCAGCGCTTTCTGTACCAGCGCTGGAGGCCGATGGGGCCTGAAGTTTACAGGCTGGTGCGCAGCGACCAGATCTCGGGGAACAGCACCACGTCGAGCATCTTGCGCAGGTAGCTCACGCCGCCCGTGCCGCCGGTGCCGCGCTTGAAGCCGATGATCCGCTCCACCGTGGTCACATGGCGAAAGCGCCACAGGCGGAAAGCGTCCTCGAGGTCGGTGAGTTCTTCACCGAGCTGGTACAGGTCCCAATGCCGCTGCGGGTCGCGGTAGACGGTGAGCCACGCCTGCTCGACGGCCGGGTCGGCGGCATACGGCTGCGTCCAGTCGCGCTCGAGGTGGCTGGCCGGCACGTCGATGCCGCGCCGCGCCAGCAGGCGCAGCGCTTCGTCGTAGAGCGAGGGCGCCTCGAACGCGGCCTGCACCTGCGTGAGCCGCGCAGGGTGGTGCGCGTGCGGCTGCAGCATGGCGGCGTTCTTGTTGCCCAGGGCAAACTCGATGCAGCGGTACTGGTAGCTCTGGAAGCCGCTCGACTCGCCCAGGTAGGGGCGGATCGCGCTGTACTCGGGCGGCGTCATGGTGGCCAGCACATCCCAAGCGTGCACCAGCTGCTCCAAAATTTTGGACACGCGCGCGAGCATCTTGAAGGCCGGCGGCAACTGGTCTTGCGCGATCAGGGCGATGGCCGCGTGCAGCTCGTGCAGCATGAGCTTCATCCACAGCTCGCTGGTCTGGTGCTGCACGATGAACAGCATCTCGTCGTGCGCGGGCGAGAGCGGTTTTTGCGCGCCGAGGATCGCGTCGAGCTGCAGGTAGTCGCCATAGCCCATGCGCTGGCTGAAGTCGAGCTGGGCGTGCTCGGCGCGCACGATGGCTTCGGGCGTGGGGCTGGACGAAGAGGCCGCAGCTGCGCCAGCGGCGGCAGGGCCGGGGGAGAAGGGGCAGTCAGACATGGTCAGGTCACCGCGTTGAGTTGGTGGAATTCGGGGCGCTGCCATTCGCCGCTGTAGAGCACCTCGCGCAGCTGCTCGGCGGCGTGCCAGACCTCTTCAAAGCCCAGGTACAGCGGCGTGAAGCCAAAGCGCAGGATGTCCTTGTGCGGGCCGGTGCCGCCGTCGCCCTGGCGGAAGTCGCCGACCACGCCGCGCGCAATCAGCGCCTGCACGATGGCGTAGGCACCTACCTCCCTGGTCAGGCACACCTGCGAGCCGCGCTGGGCGTGGGCGCGCGGCGTGGCCAGGCCCAGGCCGTGGCCGGCGCAGCGTTCCTCGACGAGCGCGATGAACAGGTCGGTCAGCGCCAGCGACTTGGCGCGCAGCGCCGCCATGCCGCCCAGCGGCTGTGCGGCATCGAACACATCAAGCCCGCACTGCAGCGCCGACAGACTGAGGATCGGCTGCGTGCCGCACAGGTAGCGGCGGATGCCGGGCGCCGGCTGGTAGCCGGGCGTGAAGGCGAACGGCGCGGCGTGGCCGAACCAGCCCGACAGCGGCTGCCAGAAACGGTCGGTGTGGCGCGGATGCACCCAGACGAACGCTGGCGCGCCGGGACCGCCGTTCAGGTACTTGTAGCCGCAGCCGATCGCAAAGTCGGCCTGGGCCGCGTGCAGGTCGACCGGCACGGCGCCCGCGCTGTGCGCGAGGTCCCACACCGCCAGCACCCCCGCCGCGTGCGCCGCGGCCGTGACGGCCGCCATGTCGTGCATGGCACCGGTGCGGTAGTTGACGTGCGTGAGCATCAGCACGGCCACGTCGTCCTGCAGTGCGCCAGCGATGGCTTCGGGCTCGAGCAGCACGAGCTCGAGCCCGCGCTCGCGGCACAGGCCCTCGGCGATGTAGAGGTCGGTGGGGAAGTTGCTGCGCTCGCTCAGCACCTTGGTGCGCGCCGGCGCGTCGGCCTGCGCAATGTGCAGCGCGGCGCTGAGCACCTTGTAGAGGTTGATCGAGGTGCTGTCGGTGCACACGACCTCGTTCGGGCGTGCGCCGAGCAGCGGCGCGAGCTGGTTGCCCAGGCGCTGCGGCAGGTCGACCCAGCCGGCGTCGTTCCACGAGCGGACCAGGCCCTGCGCCCATTCACGCTGCACCACGTCGGCGACGCGCGCGGCCGCGGCCTTCGGCGCCACGCCCAGCGAGTTGCCGTCGAGGTAGACCACGCCGTCCGGCAGCGTGAAATGCTGGCGCAGCGGCGCCAGGGGGTCTTGCGCGTCGAGCGCGCGGCAGTCTTGCAAGTTGGTCATGCGGTAATTCTTTCTTTTTGATAGCTGCCAGCGCTTATCCAGCAAGCGTTTGGGGCCGAAAAGACTTGAAATTCAGGCCAGGGAGCGCAGCACGGCGCGCACCGGCGAGGCGTCGGCGCTCGTGAGCTTGAGCGGCAGCGCGATCAGCTCGTAGTCGCCCTCGGGCACGGCGTCGAGCACCAGGTTCTCGAGCACGCGCAGGCCGCGGCGGCGGATCACCTGGTGGCTCGCCAGCGGCTTGCTGTCGGCCGGGTCGATGCTGGCGGTGTCGATGCCCACGAGCTGCACGCCCAGGTCGGCCAGGCGCTCGATGGTGTCGGGCGCGTAGGCGGCGAGGTGCGCGTCCCACTGCGTGGGCGCCCGAGCATAGGTGCGCACCAGCACACGCGGCGGCAGGTCGGCCAGCGCATGCGCGAGGTGGCGCCATTCGATCAGCGCGCCGCAGCCGATGGCGTGGACCACGCGGCAGCGCCCCAGGAAAGGCTCGAGCGGCAGCTCGCCGATGCTGGCGCCCTGCGCGTCGTAGTGCAGCGGCGCGTCGGCATGAGCGCCGACATGCGGCGAGAGCGTGATGCTGCTCACGTTGACCGGGCAGCCGGGCGCGATGGTGGCGCTCCACTGCTGCTGGTAGGGCGTGTCGCCGGGAAAAACGGGCGATGCCGGGTGCACGGCGGGGGAGATGTCCCACAGGTTCTTCATGGGCCAGAAGGTAGCGCCGTGGCCACGCCGTGGTGTCGCTTCATTGCAACAGCGCGGTAAAAACCTGCCGCGTGCCGATCCAAATGGCATTTGCGCCACCGCAAAGGAAGGCGCTGGCAAGCGGCAGGAGGGCGCAGAAAAATCCCCGCGAAAGGCCGGGAATTCATAGAATGAGAACCATTCCTATTTTCGTTGGAGAGGGTCTCTGTGACCGCGATGCCCTGGAACGTTGCTGCCGCTCCCGCAGCGGGCGAATGCAGCCTGGCCGACCTGCCGCTGCGCACCGACGCCTGGGTGCGCGCGCTGCACATGGACGCCGCGCCGCACGAGCGCGATGTGCTGCTGCGCCTGCTGGAAATCGGTTTTCTGCCCGGCGAGCCGGTGCGCGTCGTGGCGCGGGCGCCGGCCGGCGGCGATCCGCTGGCGGTGCGCGTGGGGCGCACCACGTTCGCGCTGCGCCGGCGCGAGGCGGCCCTGGTGCGCGTGGGCAGCACGCCGCCCGGCGCGCTGGCGGAGGCCGCATGAGTGGCGCCGCTGCAGTTTCAAGCCCCGCTGCGCCCTGGAAACTCGCGCTGCTGGGCCACCCCAACAGCGGCAAGACGGCGCTGTTCAACCTGCTCACCGGCAGCCGCCAGAAAGTGGCGAACTACGCCGGCGTGACCGTGGAGCGCAAGGAGGGGCTGCTGACCACGGCCTCGGGCCAGCGCGTGCGCGTGCTCGACCTGCCCGGCGCCTACAGCCTGAACGCGCTGAGCGCCGACGAAGCCGTCACGCGCGACGTGGTGCTGGGCCGGCGCGCCAGCGAGGCCGCGCCCGACCTGCTGGTCTGCGTGGTCGATGCCACCAACCTGCCATTGGGCCTGCGCATGGTGCTGGAGACGCGGGCCATGGGGGGGCCGATGGTGCTGGTGCTCAACATGAGCGATGCGGCGCGCCGCGCCGGCCTGGCCATCGACCGCGCGCTGCTCGCGCGCGAACTCGGCATGCCCGTGGTCGAGACCGTGGGCATCCGCAAGGGCGGGGCGCAGCAGCTGCTGCAGTTCATCGACGGCTGGCGCGGCGCGCAGGCGGGCGCCGGCGCCGCCCTGCGGCCCTGGCAGCCGCAAGGCCCCGAACAGGTGCTGCGCACGCAGCAGGAGGTGCGCCGCATCCTGCGCCTGGCGGTGCAGGCGCCCGCGGGCCAGGCGTTGCGTAGCGAGGCCATCGACCGCGTGCTGCTGCACCCGCTGTGGGGCACGCTGGTGCTGGCCGCCACGCTGTTCCTGATGTTCCAGGCGGTGTTCAGCTGGGCCAAGGTGCCGATGGAGGCCATCACCGGCGCCTTTGACGCGCTGGGCCAGGCGGTGCGCGCGCACATGGCCGACGGCGTGCTGCGCAGCCTGCTGGTCGACGGCATCCTGGCCGGCGCGGGCGGCGTGCTGGTGTTCCTGCCGCAGATCCTGGTCTTGTTCCTGTTCATCCTGGCGCTCGAAGACTCGGGCTACCTGCCGCGCGCGGCCTTCCTGCTCGACCGCCTGATGGGCACGGTGGGGCTGTCGGGGCGCGCGTTCATTCCGCTCCTGTCGAGTTTTGCCTGCGCCATCCCCGGCATCATGGCCACGCGCACCATCCCCCACTGGCGCGAACGGCTCACCACGATCCTGGTGGCGCCGCTCATGACCTGCTCGGCGCGTCTGCCGGTGTATGCGCTGCTGATTGCCGCCTTCATTCCGGCGCGCACCGTCTGGGGCGTGTTCAGCCTGCAGGGGCTGGTGCTGTTCGCGCTCTACCTGGGCGGCATCGCCAGCGCCATGGCCGTGGCGGCGGTGATGAAGCTCTGGCGCGGCCGCATGCAGCCCACGCCGTTGCTCATGGAGCTGCCGCCCTACCGCTGGCCCCACCTGCGCAGCCTGGCGCGCGGCCTGCAGGAGCGCGCGGCCATCTTCTTGAAGCGCGTGGGCGGCATCATTCTGGCGCTCACGGTGCTGCTGTGGTTCCTGTCGTCGTTCCCCGGCGCACCCGCGGGCGCGCCGGGCCCGGCCATCCAGTACAGCCTGGCCGGCCAGCTGGGGCGCTGGCTCGAAGTGCTGTTTGCGCCACTCGGCTTTACCTGGCAGATCGCCGTCGCGCTGGTGCCGGGCATGGCGGCGCGCGAGGTAGTGGTGAGCGCACTGGGCACGGTCTATGCGCTCTCGGCCACGGGCGACGGCGTGGCGGCGCAGCTCGGCCCGCTGATTGCCCACCAGTGGTCGCTGGCCACGGCGCTGTCGCTCCTGGTGTGGTTTGTGTTTGCGCCGCAGTGCTTTTCGACGCTGGCCACGGTGCGCCGCGAAACCAATTCCTGGCGCCTGGCCGCGCTGATGGCGGCGTACCTGTTTGCGCTCGCCTACGGCGCCAGTTTCATCACCTACCGGCTGGCGCTGGTGTTGACAGGAGGGGCATGACCATGTGGCAAGACTGTGTCGTGGGCGCCATCGTGGCCCTGGCGGCGCTGTATGCGCTGTGGTACTGGATGCCTGCCGCCCTGCGCCGCCGTCTGGGTTTTGTGCGGCCGGCGCTGGCTGAGAAGTCGGGCTGCGGGTCTTGCAGCAGCTGTGGGGGCTGCGGGAATGCTCCTACTGCTGCGTCCGGCGGTGTGCCGGAGGGTGGTGTGGAAGGCCGGAAACCGGTGTGGATGGCGCCGGATCGGTGAGTGGTATTTGGGGTTTTATTTGGCGCTGGGGCGTGCCTGGCTTGCGTGGGTAGCTATTGTTTTGTGGTTTGTGGTGTTCTATGGGCGCGCTCTTTGCTGAGGCTGCTGGCCGGGATGTGCGCCCGGCGGCGCAGTAAC
>NZ_MWOM01000118.1:0-5099 GCF_012931925.1 Acidovorax sp. SRB_24 | reverse complement strand
TGGCTCGCCCGGCGGCAGCGGCGGCGCCGGGGTTTCGGGCGCGGGGTAGACCAGCAGCTGCGCGGCCGGCCGCCACACCGTCCAGACGCGGAAGGTGCCCAGCGGAAAACGCGTTTCCACCGTGAGCGTGGGCAGACGGTGCAGGCCGCGGCGCGTGGGCGCAAAGGCCACGCGCACGCTGGCCGCGCCCTGCGCCGGCACGTCGGTCACGGCCCATTGGCCGCTGCCCTGCACGGCCAGCGCGATGCCATAGCGCGGCGTGCGCCGCGTGCTGCCCAGCCGCACTTCGAGCGGCGCGCTGTGGCCCAGGAACTGCGGCTGCGGCGGGGGCAGGTGCAGCGCGAGGCCCCGCAGGCTGGCGTGGCCGAGGTGCATGCCCACCACGGCGCTGCCGGCCAGCAGGAAGGTGAGCAGGTAGCCCAGGTTGAGCTGGAAGTTGATCGACGCCACGAGCAGCACCAGCAGTGTCAGCGCCAGCATCCAGCCCGGCCCCGTGGGCAGGATGTAGACGTTGCGCTGCGTGAGCTGCAAGGTGTCGGCCAGCGGCAGGCGCGCCTGCCACCAGCACGCCAGGCGCCGGCGCAGCGCGGACAGCGGATTCAGCGCGGCCAGCCGCGCGCGCGCACGCTGCCGGGTGGCGGAGTGGGCGGCGTGGGGAAGGGACGACAAGGGCGGCGGGCGGCGGCTGTCTGCCTTGGGCATGGGCGGCGCGCTCAGGGCAGGGGCACGGCCTCGACCATGGCGCGCACCTGCTCGACGGCACCGCGCCCGGCGTTGCCCACGGGCACCAGGCGGTGCGCCATGGTCTGCGCCACGATGGCCTGCACGTCGTCGGGCGCCACATAGTCGCGCCCGCAGATCAGCGCCTGCGCCTTGGCCGCGCGCACCAGCGCGATGCCGGCGCGCGGCGACAGGCCCTGCAGGAACCAGTGGCCCGAGCGCGTGGCGGCGACCAGATCCTGCACATAGTTGAGCAGCGGCTCGGCTGCGTGCACGGCCAGCACCTGGCGCTGCAGGTCGGCCAGTTCCGGGGCCGACAGCAGCGGCAGCATCGCCGAGACCATGTCGCGCCGGTCGCTGCCCGCCAGAAGCAGGCGCTCGGCCTCGCGGTCCGGGTAGCCCAGCGAGATGCGCATCAGGAAGCGGTCGAGCTGCGACTCGGGCAGCGCATAGGTGCCCAGCTGGTCGTGCGGGTTCTGCGTAGCGATGACGAAGAAGGGCTGGGGCAGGGCGCGCGTCTCGCCCTCGACGGACACCTGCTTTTCTTCCATGGCTTCGAGCAGCGCACTTTGCGTCTTGGGGCTGGCGCGGTTGATCTCGTCGGCCAGCAGCACCTGCGTGAACACCGGGCCGGGGTGGAAGACGAAAGCCTCCTTGCCGCGCTCGTAGACCGAGACACCGATCAGGTCGCTGGGCATCAGGTCGGCGGTGAACTGCACGCGCGCAAACTGCAGCCCGAAGGTGTGGGCCAGGGCGTGTGCCAGCGTGGTCTTGCCGACGCCGGGAACGTCTTCGATCAGCAGGTGCCCGCCCGCCAAAAGGCAGGCCACGCAGTCCTGTACACGGGCACTTTTGCCCACAATCACCGTGTTAAGCTGGTCCAGAAGAGACCGGATTTTGTGCTGTGCATGCATGGCACGACGTTAATCGAAAAAAGAGACCGACGGGGACACCACCATGGGCAAGACGGGTTACTTCACCCACCGCGACTGCTGGAAGCACCAGATGGGGCCGGGCCACCCCGAGTGCCCCGAGCGGCTCGACGCCATTGAAGACCGGTTGCTGATCACGGGCGTGTTCGATGCGCTCGAACGCATGGAGGCGCCGCTGGCCCCCCTGGCCGACCTCGAGCTGGCCCACGACCGCATGCACATTGCCGCGCTGCGCGGCATCTCCGAGCGGCTCATCGAAGAGCGCACGGCCGGCGGCCCGGAACTGGCGCAGATCGACCCCGACACCTCCCTCAACGAGCACACCTGGACCGCGGCGCTGCGCGCGGCCGGCGCCGCGCTCGCCGCCACCGATGCCGTGATGGCCGGCGATCTCGAGAATGCCTTTTGCGCCGTGCGCCCGCCGGGCCACCACGCCACGCGCAACAAGGCGCAGGGCTTTTGCTTTTTCAACAACGTGGCCGTGGCCGCCAAGTACGCGCTTGAGCGCTACAAGCTCCAGCGCGTGGCCGTGGTCGACTTTGACGTGCACCACGGCAACGGCACCGAGGACATCCTCTCGGGCGACGAACGCGCGCTGATGGTGGGCATCTTCCAGCACCCGTTCTATCCGTTCAGCGGCGACCAGAACCCGGCGCCCAACATGCTCAACGTGCCGGTGCCGGCCTACACGCGCGGCATGGACATCCGTGAAATCATCGAGATGACCTGGATGCCCCGCCTGGAGGCCTTCCAGCCCGAGATGGTCTTTGTCAGCGCCGGCTTCGACGGCCACCGCGAGGACGACATGGGCCAGCTCGGCCTGGTCGAGCAGGACTACGCCTGGATCACGCAGCGCATCAAGGACGTGGCGCGGCGCTATGCCAAGGGGCGCATCGTTTCGTGCCTGGAGGGCGGCTACGTGATGAGCGCCCTCTCGCGCAGCGTCGAAGCGCATGTGCGTGTGCTGGCCGAGCTGTGACCGCGCTTCTGTGTTTTTTCACCCTTTGCACCATGACTTCTTTTTCTTCCGACACCGATACGCCGCTGCGCGTGCAGCGCGATGCACGCGGCGTGCTGACCCTCACGCTCAACGATGGCGCGCGTTTCAATGCGCTGGGCAGCGAGATGCTGACCGCGCTGCAGCAGGCGCTGGACGCCGCTGCGAGCGACGAAGGCCTGCGCGTGGTCGTGCTGGCCGCCGAGGGCCGGGCGTTTTGCGCCGGCCACAACCTCAAGGACATGGCGCAGCACCCCGATCTGGCGTGGTACCAGCAGTTGTTTGCCCAGTGCAGCCGCATGATGCTGAGCCTGCACAAGCTGCCGGTGCCGGTGATTGCGCGCGTGCACGGCATGGCCACAGCGGCCGGTTGCCAGCTCGTGGCCCAGTGCGACCTGGCCGTGGCCGCTGATGAGGCCACGTTCGCCACCAGCGGCATCCACTACGGCCTGTTCTGCGCTACGCCCAGCGTACCCCTGGTGCGCAATGTGCCGATCAAGCGCGCCATGGAGATGTTGCTCACGGGCGACTTCATCGACGCGCCCACCGCCTTGGCGCAGGGCCTGGTCAACCGCGTCGTGTCTTTGGCCGCGCTCGATGGCGAAGTGGAAAAGCTCGTGCAATCGATCTTGCAGAAGCCCCGCGTGGCGGTGGCCATGGGCAAGGCCCTGGTCTACCAGCAGCGCGAGCTGGGGCTGGACGCGGCCTACCAGCTGGCCGGCCAGGCCATGGCCACCAACATGATGGACGAGGCCGCGCAGGAAGGCGCGCAGGCGTTTGCACAAAAACGCAGCCCCGCCTGGAAATTGGCGCCCGATGGCACGCACCCGGCAGCGGCCGAATAAGACGCAATGGAAATCTTCGACAAGCTGTTGCATGACTTCAACCGCTCGAGTACCTGGACCGAACTGGGCCTGCTGCTGGCCTGCCTGGGCCTGGCTTACCTGATCAGCCGCACCCTCGGGCGCGGTCAGCCGCCCGTGTCGATCTGGTTCGGCCGCCGCACCGTTGACGGGCTGGCGTTTCCCCTGCTGGCGCTGGCGCTGGTGCTCGTCGCCCGGTTCACGCTGGCGCACTACGAGACGGTGTTTCTGCTGCGCCTGGCAGTGCCCATCCTCACCTCGCTGCTGTTGATCCGCTTCCTGGCGCGCGTGCTCGGGGCGGTGTTCCCACAGTCCGGTCTGATGCGCCTGGCCGAACGGGTGGTGGCATGGCTGGCCTGGGTCGCGGCGGTACTGTGGATTCTGGGGCTGCTGCCATTGGTGCTGGACCAGCTCGATGCGGTCACGCTGACGCTGGGCAAGAACCGGGTGAGCCTGCTGGCACTGATCGAGGGCGTGCTCTCGACCGGGCTGGTCATCCTGGGCACGCTGTGGCTGTCTTCGACATTTGAGCGCCGCGTGCTCGACAGCGCGGTGAGCGACCTGTCGATGCGCAAGGTGGCCGTCAACGCGACGCGCGCGCTGCTGTTGCTGGTGGGCATGCTGTTCACGCTCTCGGCGGTGGGGGTGGACCTGACGGCGTTGTCGGTGCTGGGCGGCGCCGTGGGCGTGGGCTTGGGCTTCGGCCTGCAAAAGCTCGCGTCCAATTACGTCAGCGGTTTTGTCATCCTGCTCGAACGCTCGCTGCGCATTGGCGACAACGTCAAGGTCGATGGCTTCGAGGGCCGCATCACCGACATCAAGACACGCTACACCCTGATCCGCGCCGGCAGCGGACGCCAGTCGATCGTGCCCAACGAGACGCTGATCACACAGCGCGTCGAAAACCTCTCCGAGGCCGACCGCAAGTTCAACGTCACGACCAACATCGTGGTGGGCTACGACAGCGATGTGGACCAGGTGCTGCGCATCCTGGCGGCGGCGGCGGCTTCCCAGGCGCGCGTGCTGCCCAGTCCCGAGCCGGTGGCATTTCTCATCAACTTTGCGCCCGACGGTCTGGAGTTCAGCCTGAACTTCTGGATCAGCGACCCCGAAGCGGGCACGCTCGGTCTGCGCTCTGCCGTCAACCTGGCCATCCTGCGCGCGCTGCGTGCGGCCGGCGTGCGCATTCCCAGTCCGCAGCGCGTGGTGCAATTCGATGGTGCCTTGCCGGTGGCGGTGCAGCCCGGCACCATGCCGGCTGCCGCAGGCGCCCACGGCGCGGCACAGACCACCAGACCGGCGGCACCCCTATAATCCATAAAAGCACGGCCGTACTTTTTTGATAAGCCTGTCGGGCGCGCGACGCTGCAGCGCAACAGTGGGCTGTGGTGCAGCCTAAAATAGCTTGGTTTACGTTAACGTCAATTCAACAACTCTAGGAGCCGCAGCAATGAAGGTTTTGGTCCCTGTCAAGCGCGTGGTCGACTACAACGTCAAGGTCCGGGTCAAGTCGGACGGCACGGGCGTCGACACCGCCAACGTCAAGATGAGCATGAACCCCTTTGACGAGATCGCCGTCGAGGAGGC
>NZ_MWOM01000120.1:0-4897 GCF_012931925.1 Acidovorax sp. SRB_24 | reverse complement strand
TCGATCACGCCGTCGTCCCACAGGCGCGCGCTGGCGTAGTAGGGGTGGCCCTGGTCGTCGTACTGGCGGCGGATCGGGGCCTTGAAGGCTTCTTCCTCCTCCATGCTCCAGTGGCCGCCCTTGCCTTCGATGCCGTCGCGCTTGACGGTGGCGAGCACGCCGGCGGCCTGCTCGCCGCCCATCACGCTGATGCGCGCGTTGGGCCACATCCACAGGAAGCGCGGGCTGTAGGCGCGGCCGCACATGCCGTAGTTGCCCGCGCCAAAGCTGCCACCGATGATGATCGTGAACTTGGGCACGTTCGCGGTCGCCACCGCCGTGACCATCTTGGCGCCGTTGCGCGCAATGCCTTCGTTTTCGTACTTGCGCCCGACCATGAAGCCGGTGATGTTCTGCAGGAACACCAGCGGGATCTTGCGCTGGCAGCACAGCTCGATGAAATGCGTGGCCTTGAGCGCCGACTCGCTGAACAGGATGCCGTTGTTGGCGATGATGCCCACGGCCATGCCCTCGATGCGCGCAAAGCCTGTCACCAGCGTCGTGCCGTAGCGCGCCTTGAACTCGTCGAATTCGCTGCCATCGACGATGCGCGCGATGATCTCGCGCACGTCAAACGGCTTGCGCGTGTCCACCGGGATCACGCCGTACAGCTCTTCCGCTACAAAAAGAGGAGCTGCAGGCGCAGCATCGGCGGGCGCTGGAGCCTTGTTTTTATTCAAATTGCGCACCGCGTTGCGCGCCAGCTGCAGCGCGTGCAGGTCGTTCTGCGCCAGGTGGTCGGCGACACCCGACAGGCGCGTGTGCACGTCGCCACCGCCCAGGTCTTCGGCGGTAACTACCTCGCCCGTCGCGGCTTTCACGAGCGGCGGGCCGCCCAGAAAGATCGTGCCCTGGTTCTTCACGATGATCGACTCGTCGCTCATCGCGGGCACGTAGGCGCCGCCGGCCGTGCAGCTGCCCATGACCACGGCGATCTGCGCAATGCCCTGCGCGCTCATCTGGGCCTGGTTGTAGAAGATGCGACCGAAGTGGTCGCGGTCGGGGAAGACCTCGTCCTGGTTGGGCAGGTTGGCGCCGCCCGAGTCGACCAGGTAAATGCACGGCAGGTGGTTCTGCTGCGCCACTTCCTGCGCGCGCAGGTGCTTCTTCACGGTGAGCGGGTAGTAGGTGCCGCCCTTCACGGTGGCGTCGTTGCAGACGACCATGCAGTCGATGCCGCTCACGCGGCCGATGCCGGCGATCAGGCCGGCCCCGGGCGCGGCGTTGCCGTACATGTTGAGCGCGGCCAGCGGCGCCAGCTCCAGGAACGGCGTGCCCGGGTCGAGCAGCATCTGCACACGCTCGCGCGGCAGCAGCTTGCCGCGCGCGACATGCTTGGCGCGCGCGGCCTCGCCGCCGCCTTCGAAAATCTTGGCGATGTGCGCGTTCAGGTCCTCGACCAGCGCGCGCATGGCGGTGGCGTTGGCCAGGAAGTCGGCCGAGCGGGCGTTGAGTTGGGTGGGCAAAACGGGCATGGAGGCCTTTCCGGGGCGAAGGGGTCACAGGGCACGGCGCCGGCGGCCAGGCGCTGGGCGGGGCAGAAATTCGTGCCCTCAAGAATAAGCCGGGTGCCGGCCGCAAGGTTGCCACTGTGGTTGCAAATAGCGCCATGGCCCGGCACACTGCGGCCCATGCAACCCACCCCCTACGCGCGCCCGTCCGCCGCGCCCTTGGCCCCCGAGTCTTGGGGCCTCGCCGCCACGCCCATGGCCTTTGTCCAGGCCATTGCCCAGGCCTGCGCGCGCGCCGGCCTGGACCCGCGCGCGCTGCTGCACCAGGCACAAATCGCGCCAGACGATGCCAAAAATCCGGCAGCGCGCGTGACCGCCTGGCAGTTCGAGCGGCTCTCGGGCCTGGCCATGCAGGTGCTGGACGACGAGGCCCTGGGCTGGTTCAGCCGCCGCCTGCCCTGGGGCAGCTACGGCATGCTGGCGCGCGCCTCCCTCAGCGCGCCCGACCTGCAGCTGGCCGTCGCGCGCTGGTGCCGCCACCATGCGCTGATCGCCGACGACATCACGCTCACGCTGTCCGTGCAGGACGGCACGGCCGAAATCGCCATCGCCGAGCACCGCGACCTCGGCAGCCTGCGCGAGTTCTGCCTAGTGTCCGTGCTGCGCAACATCCACGGCCTGGCGTGCTGGTTCATCGACTCGCGCATACCGCTGCAGGGCGCGCAGTTTCCGTTCGCCGCGCCAGCGCACCAGGCGGCATACGACGTGCTGTTTTCCGGTCCCACGCGCTTTGCCGCCGGGCCCGCGGCGCTGCGCTTTGACGCGCGCTACCTGCAGCTGCCACTGCAGCGCGACGAGGCCGCGCTGCGCCAGATGCTCGAGCGCGCCCTGCCGCTCACGGTGCTGCAGTACCGGCGCGACCGCCTGCTGGTGCAGCGCGTGCGCCAGGCCTTGGCCGCCGACCCCGGCGCGCCGCACAGCGCCGAGGCGCTGGCGCTGCGCCTGCACCTGTCGCCGCGCACCCTGCACCGCCAGCTCAAGGACGAGGGCGCCTCGCTGCAGGCGCTCAAAGACGAGGTGCGGCGCGAGCGCGCCGTGGCCCTGCTGCACCGCACCGACCGCCCGATCAAGCAGGTGGCGCACGAGGCCGGCTTCACCAACGACAAGAGCTTCATCCGCGCCTTCCGCGGCTGGACCGGCCAATCGCCCGCCGAGTTCCGGCGCAGCGCGCGGGCGCCGGCATGATCTGCGCCCGCGTTGGCAGTTTTTGTTCCGCCTGCTTGCCTAGACTGGCCGTTTTGCCCCAGGCGCCGACGCCATGATCCACCTCCACCACTGCGTCAGCGCGCGCTCGTTTCGCCCCCTATGGATGCTCGAAGAGCTGCAGCTCCCTTACCGGCTGCACCTGCTGCCGTTCCCTCCGCGCACGCTGGCGCGCAGCTTTCTCGAGCGCAACCCGCTGGGCACGGTGCCGCTGCTGGTGCACGGCGACGTGCGCATGACCGAGTCCAGCGCCATGTGCCAGTACCTCGCGGCCTTGCGACCCGAGGCAGGGCTCGATGTGTCGGCCGCCGACCCGGCCTTTGGCGCCTACCTGAACTGGCTGCACATGGCCGATGCCACGCTCACCTTCCCGCAAACGCTGGTGCTGCGCTACACGCATTTCGAGCCGCCCGCGCGCCGGCAGCCGCAGGTGGCGGAAGACTATGGCCGCTGGTTCCTGGCGCGCCTGCGCGCCGTCGAAAGCGCCGCGGCCCGCAGCGACTGGCTCTGCCCTGGCCGCTTCACCGCCGCCGACGTGGCCGTGGGCTACGCCCTGCTGCTGGCCCAGCACCTGGGCCTGGACGCGCAGTTCGGCGAGGCCACGCGCGCCTACTGGCAGCGGCTGCAAGCGCGCCCGGCCTACCGGCGCGCGCTGGCGGCGCAGCAGCAGGCGGCGCTGGACGAGGGCATCTCGCCCCAGCCCTCGCCCGATATCCGCCCCTGATCGCCCCTGACATTGCCCGCGCCATGATCTCCATCGACGACACCACCACCATCGGCGACGCCTTCTTCCGCGCCGCCGCAGCCTACGGCCCCCACAGCCTGCTGGCCGTGCCCGCCAACCCGGCGCGCGCCTACGACCCGCAGGGCCGCGAGATCGGCTATGGCGAAGCGGGCGCGCAGGTGCAGGACCTGATGGCGCGCTACCGCGCCGCCGGCTATGGCCTGGGCCACCGCGTCGCCCTGTTTCTGGAGAGCCGGCCCGAGCACATGCTGCACAAGCTGGCGCTGAACGCGCTCGGCGCCTGCGTGGTGCCGATCAACCCCGACTACCGCCCGCGCGAGCTGGCCTACCTGATCGACCATGCACGCGTGGACCTGGCGGTGGCGCTGCCCGCGCGCCTGCCCGCCGTGCACGCCGCGCTGGCCGAGGCGCGCCACCAGCCGCCCGTGGCCACGCCGGACGAGATGGCGGCGCTGCCTGCACCGGCCCAGCCCGCGCAGCCCGGCGCGCCCGTGGCCGACACGCACGCCAGCATCCTCTACACCTCTGGCACCACGGGCCGGCCCAAGGGCTGCGTGCTCTCGCACCGCTACGAGCTCGCGGCCGGTGCTTGGTATGCCGGCCAGGGCGGCCTGGTCGCCATCCGCGAGGGCCAGGAGCGCCTGTACAACCCGCTGCCGCTGTTCCATGTGAACGCGTCCATCCTGTCGTTCTACTGCATGCTGCTGACCGGCGGCTGCCAGGTGCAGACCGACCGCTTTGCGCCCTCGCGCTGGTGGCAGGAGGTGTGCGAGAGCCGCGCCACCATCGTGCATTACCTGGGCGTCGTCGTGCCCATGCTGCTGGCCCAGCCGGCCAGTCCGCTGGAGCGCGCGCACCGCGTGCGCTTTGGCTACGGCGCCGGCGTCGAGCCGCAGCTGCACGCCGTGTTCGAAGAGCGCTTTGGCCTGCCGCTGGTCGAGCTCTGGGGCATGACCGAGATCGTGCGCATCCTCTCCGACCACCACGCGCCGCGCCAGATCGGCACGCGCGCCTTTGGCCGCGCGGAGCCCGGCCTGGAGGTCTGCGTCGTGGACGAATCGGGCGCCGAAGTGCCCGCAGGCCAGCCCGGCGAGATGTGGGTGCGACACTCGGCCGCCACGCCGCGCAAGGACTTCTTCAGCGGCTACCTCGACGACCCGGAGGCCACCGAGGCGGCCTGGCGCGGCGGCTGGTTCCACACCGGCGACATCGTCACGCGCGATGCCGGCGGCATGCTGCACTTCATGGACCGGCGCAAGAACATCATCCGCCGCTCGGGCGAGAACATTGCCGCCGCCGAGGTCGAGGCCTTGCTGCTCACGCACCCGATGGTGCACCAGGCGGCCGTGCTGGCCGTGCCCGACGCGGTGCGCGAAGAAGAGGTGCTGGCCTGCGTGGT
>NZ_MWOM01000148.1:0-983 GCF_012931925.1 Acidovorax sp. SRB_24 | reverse complement strand
GCAGCGGATCTGGGCGTCGTTGCGCAGGATGCGCTGCATGATCACGGTCTTTTCCTTGCGGTGCTCGGGCAGCAGTTCCTGCTCTTGCGATTGGAAACGCAGCTGCTCGATCAGCACCGCGCAGGCACCTTCATGGCGCACCACGCCATCCCAATCCTTGGCCTGGGCGGCCTCAAGCATCTTGCGGCTGCTGTCTTCAATGGCTTTGTAGTAATCGATCAGCATATGGGACATGGTTCAGGCCTCCTGCAGCACAGGCCGGGCCGAAGCGGTGAATTCAGCTGCCGGGGCAGCTCCGGTTTTTTTGATCTCGCCCCAGGCCTGTGCGACCGGCTCGATGAGCCGCTGCACTTCCAGCAGCATGGCATCGTCGTTGCGTGCATTGGCCTGAATGAGGCGGTGCACGCAGTAGTCGTACAAAGCGCCCAGGTTTTCGGCCAGCTCGCCGCCGTCCACACGGTCCAGGGCAGTGTTGAGCCCTTCCTCGATGATGCGAAGCGCCTTGGCCACCGCACTGCACTTGGCCACCACGTCACCGCGCGCAAGGGCGCCACGCGCTGCGGCAATCGAGGAAATGACGCCCTGCAGCAGCAGACTGACCAGCTGGTGCTGGTCTATCGTGTGCATGCTGGTTTCAACGTTGATGCGCTGATAGGCAGAGGCTGCACGGGGGCTGTGGGTGCTGAACATGCTGACAATCCTTGCAGTGGAATACCTTAGTTATCGGCCAACAGGCAAAAAACTAAAGACCTCATGACTCACTCGCGGGACCTGTTCCAGGTGGTGACTTGCTGGGAAATATAGGCGTTGAGTGCATTCAGCGTACTCATCTGGGTATCCAGGGCTGTGTAACGCGCCTTCAGGCTGGCTTCCATACGGTCTGCCCGGTCATTGACGCGCTCAATCTCCTTGGCATTGAGCTTGAGCGAGTTCTTGAGCAGTTTGTCCTTGCTGGCAAAGAAACCTTCCGTCGCGAGCAGGCC
>NZ_MWOM01000146.1:0-1171 GCF_012931925.1 Acidovorax sp. SRB_24 | reverse complement strand
GCGGCGTGGGCCGCCGCTGGCCGAGCCGCTGTGGCTGGCCGCCAGAGCGGCGCGCCTGGCCGATGTGCTGGCGGCGCCGGTCGCACGGCGTGCCGGCCTGCCGGCTTCTTCCGCCCCCCTTCAAGTGCGCGCCGCCGTGGGCACGGCACGCGCCAGCGCCAGCCATGCACTGGATCGCGTTCCCCTGGCGGCCCGATGAGGCGCCGCTGGCGGCCGGCGCCCCGGCCGCATGTCTGCACGCCTGGTGGGCGCTGCGCTGGACACCGCGCGTGGCCGTGCTCGACGAAGCGCTGCTGCTGGAGGTATCCAGCACCGAGCGCCTGTGGGGCGGCCGCCCCCGGTTGATCGGGCAACTGCAGGCGGATCGGCCCGCGCCCGGTGGTCCCTGGGCCGAAAGCGCCACGGCCCTGGCGGCATTGGCGCTGCTGCGCCTGCGGCAGAGCGGGCATGCCGCGCCCGCAAGCGTGCCGCAGGATTTGCCACTTCACACCTTGAGCGCCGCGCGCCCTCACGCCGCCAGCCTGGCGCGCATGGGCTGCACCACCTGGGGCGGCTTGCGCGCGCTGCCGCGTGCCGGCGTGGCGCGGCGCTTTGGCGCGGCCCTGCTGCACGCGCTCGACCAGGGCTGGGGCGACGTGCCCGACGCCCTGGCCTGGCTGGCGCTGCCCGACCGCTTCGATCTGGCGCTGGAGCTGCCCGCGCCGGTCGACTCCGGCCCGGCCCTGCTGGCTGCCGCCAGCGATCTGCTCGCCGCCCTGCAGTCCTGGCTGCGGGCGCGCCAGCAGGGCGCGCTGGGGCTTGAGCTGGCCTGGGAGCACGAGCTGCGCCGCTGCAACGGCGTGGACCTGCCCGCGCAGCAGGCCCTGCCGGTGCGCACGGCGCAGCCCACGCAGGACATGGCGCACCTGCGCCGCCTGCTGTCCGAGCACCTGGCGCGCACCACGTTGGCCGCGCCCGCCCGCCAGATCCGGCTGCGCGTGCTGCAGGCCGCGCCCTTACCCCATGCCAGCGCCAGCCTGCGCTACGCCGCGCCGGCCAGACCTCCGGGCGAGCCCTGGCACCAGCTGGTCGAGCGCCTGAGCGCCCGCCTGGGCGCCGCACAGGTGCAGGCGCCCGCGCTCCTGGCCGACCACCGTCCCGAGTGCATGCAGCGCTGGCAGGCGCCCCCGGC
>NZ_MWOM01000033.1:0-42160 GCF_012931925.1 Acidovorax sp. SRB_24 | reverse complement strand
GCCGACCTGTTTGCGGCCGTGCCGGAACTGGTCAAGGCCCTGTAAACCCCGCCGCCACCCCCAGGGCATCCTTCGCGATGCCCTTTTTTGTATCTGGACAAGCCACGCACCCCGCAGGAGAGACCCATGAGCTATACCGCCCCCACCAAGGACATGCTGTTTGCCATCGAGCACCTGGCCCATATCGACCAGGTCGCGCAGATGCCCGGCTTTGAAGACGCGGGCCTCGACACCGCCCAGGCCGTGCTCGAAGAATGCGCCAAGTTCAACGAGGGCGTGCTCTCGCCGCTGAACTGGGAGGGGGACCAGAACCCGTCGAGCTTCCAGGCCGGCGCCGTCACCACCACGCCCGGTTTCAAGGACGCGTTCCGCCAGTACGCCGAAGCCGGCTGGCAAGGCCTGCAGCACCCGTCCGAGTTTGGCGGCCAGGGCCTGCCCAAGACCATCGGTGCGGCCTGCATCGAGATGTGCAACAGCGCCAACCTGAGCTTTGCACTGTGCCCGCTGCTGACCGACGGCGCCATCGAGGCCCTGCTTACGGCCGGCAGCGATGAACTCAAGGCCACCTACCTCGAAAAGCTGGTGACCGGCCAATGGACCGGCACCATGAACCTCACCGAGCCCCAGGCCGGCTCGGACCTGGCGCTGGTGCGCACGCGCGCCGAGCCGCAGCCCGATGGCCGCTACAAGGTCTTCGGCACCAAGATCTTCATCACCTACGGTGAGCACGACATGGCCGAGAACATCGTGCACCTGGTGCTGGCCCGCGTGCAGGGCGCCCCCGAGGGCGTCAAGGGCATCAGCCTGTTCGTCGTACCCAAGTTCCTGGTGAACCCCGATGGCAGCCTGGGCGCGCGCAACGATGCGCACTGCGTCAGCATCGAGCACAAGCTGGGCATCAAGGCCAGTCCCACGGCGGTGCTGCAGTTCGGCGACCACGGCGGCGCCGTGGGCTACCTGGTCGGCGAGGAGAACCGCGGGCTCGAATACATGTTCATCATGATGAACGCCGCGCGCTACGCCGTCGGTGTCCAGGGCATCGCGATTGCCGAGCGCGCGTACCAGAAGGCCGTGCAGTACGCGCGCGACCGCGTGCAAAGCCGCCCCGTCGACGGCAGCGTGCAGGGCAGCGCGACCATCATCCACCACCCCGACGTGCGCCGCATGCTCATGACCATGCGCGCCTACACCGAGGGCTGCCGCGCCATGGCCACCACGGCGGCGGCCGCCTACGACGCGGCGCACCACCACCCTGATGCCGAGGTGCGCAAGCAGAACGCCACGTTCTACGAATTCATGGTGCCGCTGGTCAAGGGCTACAGCACCGAGATGAGTATCGAAGTGACCAGCCTGGGCGTGCAGGTGCACGGCGGCATGGGCTTCATCGAGGAGACCGGCGCAGCGCAGTACTACCGCGACGCGCGCATCCTGACCATCTACGAAGGCACCACGGCCATCCAGGCCAACGATCTCGTGGGCCGCAAAACCGCGCGCGACGGCGGCCAGGCCGCGCGCGCCATTGCCGCGCAGATCGAGCAGACCGAAAGCCAGCTGGCCGCCAGCGGCACGGCCGCGGCCCAAGCCGTGGCCCAGCGCCTGCAGGCCGCGCGCCTGGCGTTTGTCGATGTGGTGGACTTCGTCGCCCGCCAGACCAAGACCGCGCCGAACGCCGTGTTCGCCGGCAGCGTGCCCTACCTCCTGCTGGCCGGCAACCTGGCGGCCGGCTGGCAGATGGCGCGTGCGCTGCTGGTGGCGCAGCAGCTGTTGCCCCAGGGACAGGACGAGGCCTTCCTGCGCGCCAAAATCGCCACGGCACAGTTCTATGCCGAGCACATCCTGGTCAAGGCCGGTGGCCTGCGCGACAGCATCGTGGACGGTGCCGGCAGCGTGGTGGCGCTGGAGCTGGACGCGTTTTGACGCCCAGGGCAGCCCGCATACGCGGGTTGTTGTGCTATTAATATATGAGCTTGCAGTGCTTGACCAGCAAGCGTTATAGGCCGATTTCATTCAAAATCATAAGGATCCGGAGACGCCATGTCCAAGCTGCCCCCCGTTTTGCAAAAGCTGTCGCTGCCCGTCATCGGCTCGCCGCTGTTCATCATCAGCAACCCGCAGCTCGTGATCGCGCAGTGCCAGGCGGGCATCGTCGGCGCGATGCCTTCACTCAACGCGCGACCGGCCGCGCAGCTCGACGACTGGCTGGCCGAGATCACCGAAACGCTGGCCGCCTACGACCGCGCGCACCCCGACGCGCCTGCGGCGCCGTTCGCCATCAACCAGATCGTGCACAAGAGCAATGACCGGCTCGACCACGACATGGAAGTCTGCGCCAAGTACAAGGTGCCGATCGTCATCACGTCCTTGGGCGCGCGCGAAGACGTGAATCAGGCCGTGCACAGCTGGGGCGGCATCGTGCTGCACGACATCATCAACAACAAGTTCGCGCGCAAGGCGATCGAGAAAGGCGCCGATGGCCTGATTGCTGTCGCCGCCGGCGCCGGCGGCCACGCGGGCGTGAAGAGCCCGTTCGCGCTGATCCAGGAAATCCGCCAGTGGTTCGACGGCCCGATCGCGCTCAGCGGCGCCATCGCCAGCGGCAACGCGATCCTGGCCGCGCAGGCCATGGGCGCCGACTTCGCCTACATCGGCTCGGCCTTCATCGCCACGCAAGAAGCGCGCGCCAGCGAGGCCTACAAGCAGGCCATCGTCAGCGGCAGTTCGGACGACATCGTCTACAGCAACCTGTTCACTGGCGTGCACGGCAACTACCTGGCGCCCTCGATCCGCGCCGCCGGCATGGACCCCGACAACCTGCCCGAGTCCGACCCGAGCAAAATGAACTTCGGCGGCGACGCCAAGAAGGCCTGGAAGGACATCTGGGGCTGCGGCCAGGGCATTGGCGCCGTGACCGAGGTCACCAGCGCTGCCGCGCTGGTCGAGCGGCTGCGCCGCGAGTACCTGGCCGCGCGCGCGCGCCTGGCGCTCTAGCGCGGCTGTGCCCGGCGCTGAAAAAGGCGCCACCCTGGCCTGCCCGACACAAAGGAACGGAACGCGGCACGGCGCTGCTTGATAAGCTCCATGCCCGTCAGTGGTATGTAAGTGGCTGCGCCGAAAGTATGGGCAGCCTTTATCGATCTTCAGGAGACACCACCATGAGTGCGCAACCGTCCGCCATCCAGTCCACATTGGTTGAAAACCGGGTTTTTCCGCCGTCTGAGGCCACCGTGAAGGCCGCCCGGATCTCGGGCATGGCGGCTTATGAGGCCTTGTGTGCGGAGGCCGAGCGCGACTTTGAAGGCTATTGGGCACGCCTCGCCCGCGAACAGCTGCAATGGAGCAAGCCGTTCACCCGCACGCTCGACGAGTCCAATGCACCGTTCTACCGCTGGTTTGACGACGGCGAGCTCAACGCTTCGGCCAACTGCCTCGACCGCCACATGGGCACGCCCACCGAGAACCAGACCGCCATCATCTTCGAAGGCGACGACGGCCAGGTCACGCGTGTGACCTACAAGGAGCTGCTGGCGCGCGTGGCGCAGTTTGCCAATGCGCTCAAGGCCCATGGCATTGCCAAGGGTGACCGCGTCCTGCTCTACATGCCCATGACCGTGGAAGGCGTGGTCGCCATGCAGGCCTGCGCCCGCATTGGCGCGACGCACAGCGTGGTGTTCGGCGGCTTCAGTGCCAAGGCCGTGCACGAGCGCATCCTGGACGTGGGGGCCGTGGCCGTCATCACGGCGAACTACCAGATGCGGGGCGGCAAGGAACTGCCGCTCAAGGCGATCATCGACGACGCGCTCGCCATGGGCGGCTGCGAAGCGGTGCGCAACGTGTTCGTCTATGAGCGCACACCCACCGCGTGCGCGATGCAGGCCGGCCGCGACAAGACTTTCGCGGAAGCACTGGCGGGCCAGAGCAGCGAGTGCGCGCCCGAGCCCGTGGGGGCCGAGCACCCGCTGTTCATCCTCTATACCTCGGGCTCCACCGGCAAGCCCAAGGGTGTACAGCACAGCACGGGCGGTTACCTGCTGTGGGCGAAGACCACGATGGAGTGGACTTTCGATATTCGCCCCAGCGACGTGTTCTGGTGCACTGCCGACATCGGCTGGATCACCGGCCACACCTATGTGGCCTACGGGCCGCTGGCCGCAGGCGCCACCCAGATCATCTTTGAAGGCATTCCGACGTTCCCCAACGCGGGCCGCTTCTGGCAAATGATCGAACGCCACCAGTGCACCGTGTTCTATACCGCGCCCACGGCCATCCGCTCGCTCATCAAGGCGGCCGAAGCCGACCCGGCCGTGCACCCGGCGAGCTCCGACTTGTCGAGCCTGCGCATTCTGGGCAGCGTGGGCGAACCCATCAACCCCGAAGCCTGGATGTGGTACTACAAAAACGTCGGCGGTGAGCGCTGCCCGGTGATCGATACCTTCTGGCAAACCGAGAACGGCGGCCATGTGATCACGCCGCTGCCGGGCGCCACGCCGCTGGTGCCGGGCAGCTGCACCCTGCCACTGCCCGGCATCATGGCCGCGGTGGTCGATGAAACCGGCAACGATCTGCCCAACGGCGCGGGCGGTATGCTCGTCATCAAGCGCCCCTGGCCGAGCATGATCCGCACGATCTGGGGCGACCCGGAGCGATTCAAGAAGAGCTACTTCCCCGAAGAGATGGGCGGCACCGTCTACCTGGCGGGCGACGGCGCCGTGCGCAGTCCCGACCGCGGCTACTTCCGCATCACGGGCCGCATCGACGACGTGCTCAATGTCTCGGGCCACCGCATGGGCACGATGGAGATCGAGTCCGCCCTGGTCGCCAAGACCGATCTGGTGGCCGAAGCCGCCGTGGTGGGGCGCCCCGACGACCTCACGGGCGAAGCGATCTGTGCCTTCGTGGTGCTCAAGCGCAGCCGCCCCACAGGCGAGGAGGCCAAGGCGATTGCGAAAGAACTGCGCGATTGGGTGGCCAAGGAAATCGGTCCCATTGCCAAGCCCAAGGACATCCGCTTTGGCGACAACCTGCCCAAGACGCGCAGCGGCAAGATCATGCGCCGGCTGCTGCGCAGCATTGCCAAGGGCGAGCAGATCACGCAAGACACTTCGACGCTGGAGAACCCGGCGATCCTGGAGCAGTTGTCGCAGGCCAATTGAGCCGTCGCACCCCACCAGGAGGCCGCCCTGCCGCAAGACAGGGCGGCTTTTTGTTGTGGGGAGCACAAGCGCGCTGGTGTAGGAGAGGGGCGGAAATCGCCGAGCTGCGTGCCGCGAGCCCGGCAAGTTGGGGTACAAGGGCGCTTGACCCCGAACACCCCGCGCGCCAAGCGCGCCCACCGCTGGAGCCCCGCCATGAACCTCAGAACCTTTTTCTTGCTGCTGACTGTGGCGGCCATTGCGCTGCTGGCGGCATTGAACTGGAACACGCTGGCGGCACCGTCGCCCGTGTCGCTGGGGCTGGTGTCGTTCACTGCACCATTGGGCTTGCTGATGCTGGGGTTGACCGTTTTGCTGGGCGTGTTCTTTGTGGCCTACGTGCTGTCGCTGCAAGGCACGGTGCTCATGGATGCACGCCGCCATGCCAAGGAGATGCAGGTGCAGCGCGAATTGGCGGACAAGGCGGAGGCTTCGCGTTTCACGGAATTGCGCCAGTACCTCGAAACGCACCACAGCCAAGCGCAATCGGCTTTGTGGGCCCGGCTCGATGCGCTCGACGCACGGATCGCAGCGCGCATGCTGGAATCCGACAACTCCACGGCTGCTTACGTGGGGCAGCTGGAGCAGCAGCTGCGCGCAAGGCGCGACCTCGGCTGAGCCCGGTGGAGTATCGGATGGCATAGCCACGCACCAAAAAAAGGGCCGCGTCCACACAAACTTGCGTGGACGCGGCCCGATGCGCCTTGGCACCCGCAGGGCGCCAAGTGCGGCTGGCAGCCTTACTTCTGTGCCAGCACCCAGTCGGCCAGCTTCTTGGCATCGGCTTCATTGACCTGGGGGTTCGCAGGCATGGGCACCGGGCCCCACACGCCCGAACCGCCCTTCATGATCTTGGCGGCCAGCTTGTCGGTGGCATCCTTCTGGCCGGCGTACTTGGCGGCCACGTCCTTGAAAGAAGGACCGACCAGCTTCTTGTCGACTGCATGGCAGGCCATGCAGTTTTTGGACGTTGCGAGGGCTTGGTCGGCCATGGCCGGGGCGGCCACCGACAGCGTCATGGCAAGAGTGATCAGGGTGCGTTTCATCATGGTTCTTTCCTGTGGTTGGGTTACAGTGCCTTGGACTTTAACGCGATTCGCACGGCTCCAGTTGACGAAGAGCAGAGGACGCAGAGACTGGCGAGGGCAAAGATATGTATATGTTGGGACTGGGGATCATTCTGGTGCTGCTGAAGTCGCTGCACATCGGCCCCCCCGCGGACTGGTCGTGGTGGTGGGTCGTGGCGCCGTTTGCACTGGCGGCCGCATGGTGGGCCTGGGCCGATGCCACTGGCTACACCAAGCGGCGCGCCATGGAAAAAATGGACAAGCGCAAGCGGGACCGCATTGACCGGCACAAGGATGCCCTGGGCATGCGGCCCCGCAAGCCGCGTTGACCGGCAAGATAGCGCCTTCGCCGGCCTCTCTGCAAAAGCGCCTGCGGCATGTTTGCCGCAGGCGCTTTCAGCCCACGCCCTGCGTCAATAGTTGTCCAGCACCGCACCCTTGCTGGCGCTGGCGGCGTTGAACGCGAACTTGGCCTGTACGCCGCGCGTATAGCGCGGGGCGGGGGCCTTCCAACCTGCCCGGCGTTGGGCGATCTCGGCCTCGGGAACGTTGAGCTCCAACACCAGCTGGTGTGCGTCGATGGTGATCGAGTCACCTTCCTCCACGAAGGCAATCGTGCCGCCGGCCGCCGCTTCGGGAGCGACGTGGCCCACCACCATGCCCCAGGTGCCGCCCGAGAACCGCCCGTCGGTGATCAGGCCGACGCTCTCGCCGAGGCCGGCGCCGATCAGCGCGCCCGTGGGTGCCAGCATCTCGGGCATGCCCGGGCCGCCCTTGGGGCCCAGGTAGCGCAGCACCATCACATCGCCGGCCACGATCTTGCCGTCGAGGATGGCTTGCAGGGCCGACTGTTCGTCGTCAAACACGCGCGCCGGGCCGGTGATCACCGGGTTCTTCAGCCCGGTGATCTTGGCGACCGCGCCTTCGGGGCTCAGGTTGCCCTTGAGGATGGCCAAGTGCCCTTGCGCGTACATGGGCTTGTCGATCGGACGGATCACGTTCTGGTCGGCGCGCGGCTGGTCGGGCACGTCTTTCAGCACTTCGGCGATGGTCTTGCCTTCGATGGTCAGGCAGTCGCCGTGCAGCAGGCCGGCGTTGAGCAGTACCTTCATGACCTGCGGAATGCCGCCGGCCTGGTGCAGGTCCACCGCGAGGTACTGGCCGCTGGGCTTCAAATCGCAGAGCACGGGCGTCTTCTGGCGCACGCGCTCGAAGTCGTCGATGCTCCATTCGACGCCCGCTGCGTGGGCAATGGCCAGGAAGTGCAGCACCGCGTTGGTCGAGCCTCCTGTGGCCATGATCACGGCGACGGCGTTTTCGATGCTCTTGCGCGTCACGATGTCGCGCGGCTTGATGTCTTTCTTGATCGCCTCGATCAGCACCTTGGCCGATTCCTTGGCCGAGTTCTGCTTCTCGTCGTGCGGGTTGGCCATGGTGCTGGAGTAGGGCAGGCTGATGCCCAGCGCCTCGAAGGCGCTCGACATGGTGTTGGCCGTGTACATGCCGCCGCAGCTGCCGGTGCCGGGAATGGCGCGCTTTTCGATCTCGTGCAGGTCGAAGTCGCTGAGCTTGCCGGCGGCGTTCTCGCCCACGGCCTCGAACACGCTGACGATGTTCAGGTCCTTGCCTTGGTAGCGGCCAGGCAGGATGGTGCCGCCGTACACGTAGATGGCGGGCACATTGGCGCGCAGCATGCCCATCAGGCCACCGGGCATGTTCTTGTCGCAGCCGCCGACCACCAGCACGCCGTCCATCCACTGGCCTTGTACGCAGGTCTCGATGCAGTCGCTGATGACCTCGCGGCTGACCAGGCTGTATTTCATGCCCTCGGTGCCCATGGCCATGCCGTCCGAAATGGTCGGCGTGCCGAACACCTGGGCGTTGCCGCCGGCTTCCTCGATGCCCTCGATGGCCGCGTCGGCGAGCCTTTGCAGGCCCGAGTTGCAGGGCGTGATGGTGCTGTGGCCGTTGGCCACGCCGACCATGGGCTTGGAGAAATCCGATTCCTCGTAACCCATGGCGTAGTACATGGAGCGGTTGGGCGCACGCGACTTGCCCTGGGTGATGTGGGCGCTGCGCTCGTTGATGGGCCGGATCGGGATGACTGTGCTGTCTGCCATGGGGTTTCCTGTCGGGGGTGGTTTTTCCAGCCACCAGTATGCGGTCATTGGCGCGGGCGATCCAATCCGTTCGAAGGTGCACATTAATATGCAGTGCATATGAGTGAGCCTCTGATTGATATGCGCGCCTGGAAGCAGTTTGCCGCTGTGGCGCAGGAGTTGCACTTTGGCCGTGCGGCCCAGCGCCTGCACATAACGCAGCCTCCGCTCACCCAGGCCATTGCCGGGCTGGAAAAAAAACTGGGCCTGCGCCTGTTCGACCGCAACAAGCGCAGCGTGCAGCTCACGGCCGCGGGCAGGGCGCTGCTGCCCCAGGTGCTGGACCTGCTGGAGCGTGCACAGCTGCTGCCCGGCCATGCGCGCGCCGCCGCCGCGGGCGAACTGGGGCGCCTGCGGCTGGCGTTTGTCTCGACCGTGGGCTTTGGTCCGCTGCCGCAGTGGGTGCGCGCCTTTCGCGCCGAACTGCCGGGGGTGCAGCTGGAATTGATCGAGGCCACGGGCGACGTGCAGCTCGAAGCCCTGCAGCGCGGTGACATCGATGCCGGGCTGCTGCTGCACGCGCCTGGGCAGGCGCCGCCCGCCCTGGAGCGCCTGCGCGTGGCCAGCGAACCCCTGGTGCTGGCGCTGCCCGAGCACCATGCGCTGGCCACGGGCGCGGCGCTGGACTGGCCCATGCTGCTGGACGAGCCCCTGGTGATCTTTCCGCGCCGCATCTTGGTCTCGCTGTACGACGCCATCGCTGCGCTCTACCATGCGGCAGGCCGCGAGCCCCGCGTCGCGCAGGAAGCCATCCAGATGCAGACCATCGTCAACCTGGTGTCGGCCGAGCTCGGCGTGGCCTGGGTGCCGGCCAGCGTGCGCCAGTTCCAGCGGCCCGGCGTGGTGTACCGCGAGGTGCCGGCTGATGCCGGCGTGCCGCATTGCGAAACCAGCCTGGTGTGGCGCGATGCGGCCCCCAGCGTGCCGGCTCTGGCGCGCTGGATCGACTTCGTGCGCGCAGCCCTCCCGGTTCCCTGACCCGCGCAGGGGCGGCTCAAGCCCGCGGGACGCTGCGTGCACAATCGCCCGCATGCTGATGTACCCCCATATCGATCCCGTTGCGCTGCAAATCGGCCCCCTGGCCATCCACTGGTATGGCCTGACCTACCTGGCTGCTTTTGGCCTCTTCATGTTTCTGGGGACGCGGCGCCTGCGCCACGCGCCCTTCGCCTCCCTCACCGGGCCGGGCGCCTGGACGCGCAAGGATGTGGAAGACATCCTGTTCCTTGGCGTGATGGGCGTGGTGGTCGGTGGCCGGCTGGGCTACTGCCTGTTCTACAAGCCCGGTTACTACGCCACGCACCCGCTGGAGATTTTTGCTATCTGGCAAGGCGGCATGAGTTTCCATGGGGGCCTGTTGGGCGTGATCGCTTCCATGGTCTGGTTTGCGCGCTCGCGCCAGCGGCCCTGGCTGCAGGTGGCCGACTTCGTGGCGCCCTGTGTGCCCACGGGCCTCGCGGCAGGGCGGGTGGGCAACTTCATCAACGGCGAGCTGTGGGGCCGCTTTGCAAGCCCCGACCTGCCCTGGGGCATGGTGTTTCCACAAAGCGGCTCGATGCTGCCGCGCCATCCCTCGCAGGTCTACCAGTTTCTGCTGGAAGGCCTGCTGCTGTTCGTGCTGCTGTGGCTGTATGCGCGGCGCGAGCGGCGCCAGGGCCAGGTGGCGGCGGCGTTTCTGTTCGGTTATGGCATCTTCCGTTTCATTGCCGAGTTCTTCCGCGAGCCCGACAGCTTCCTGGGCCTGTTGCCGCTGGGCATGAGCATGGGCCAGTGGCTGTGCCTGCCGATGATCGTCGCCGGGGTGGCCCTGTGGCTGTGGGCGCAGCGCCAGCCCGTGCGCTGAACTGAGGTCAAATAGGCCTCTGGCGCTTGCGTGGCAAGCGCTGACAGCTATCAAATGAGTAGTGGTCTGGCGGCGCAGGCCTGGCGTGGGGACGCAACCGCAGCCCACCCGGCGCCGCGCGGCGCGGTGGAGGCAGTGCTTTCCCCTATGGCGAGGGCCGTGCGGGCTTCCATAATTATGGGAAATTACAACGGAATCCATCCCGATAGCTCTCCCATCGCCCGCCTTTTCACCCTCATGCCCGTCCCGCCCGCCCCTCCTGTCGATTTCCGCTGCAACGCCCGCGCCCCCGCGGCCCGCTGACCTGGGCCATGCGCACCGTTCCCAACTCCCTGCACGACGAAGCCGCTGCACAGTTGCGGGAACAGATTTTTGCCGGTGCGCTGGTGCCGGGCAGCTTTCTGGACGAGGGCGCGCTGTGCGAGCGCCTGGCCATTTCGCGCACGCCGCTGCGCGAGGCGCTCAAGGTGCTGGTGGCCGAGGGCCTGCTGCGCCACGAGCCGCGCCGCGGCTGTTTTGTGGCCGAGGTGACCGAGCGCGACCTCGACGAAATCTTCCCCGTCATCGCCCTGCTCGAAGGGCGCGCCGCGCACGAGGCCACGCGCAATGCGGGCGAGGCCGACATGGCCGCGCTGCAGCTGCTGCACGAGCGCCTGCAGCAGCATGCGGCGGCGGGGCACATCGCGGGTTATTACGAGACCAACTTCGCCATCCACGAGGCCTTCATCGCGCTGGCCGGCAACCGCTGGCTGGCCCAGGTGATTGGCGACCTGCGCAAGATCCTCAAGCTCGCGCGCCTGCAGCAGCTGAGGGCCCCCGGCCGCCTCGAGCAAAGCCTGGCCGAGCACCTGGACATTTTTGCCGCGCTGCAGCGGCGCGACTGCGAGGGCGCTGAGGCCGCCATGCGCACCCACCTGCTGCGCCAGCGCGAGGCGCTGCGCAGCGTTGCCCGCCACCACTCGATACTGCTGCCATGAAAAACGCCCCCGACTGGCTTGCCCGCGGCATGGCCCGCCTTCTGCCTGCGCCGCCCGCAGACGCCACCCAGAGCGCAGCGCCAACCCAGCGTGCCAAGGCCGCCCCCGCGCCGCGCACCACGCACGAGCGCCTGCAGGCCACGCTGCGGCGCGCCCACGAAGCCCTGGCGCCGCGCGCGCTGCGCCGCGTGCTGGCCGATTTGCAGGCAGTCATCGGGCCGCGCACCAGCGAGCTCGAAGGAGGTCGCCGCGCACAGGCCGTGGCCGAGTGGTACGCGCAGGCCCAGCCCGAGGGACGCCGTGACCTGTGGCTGCTGATGTGCGAGCAGTTTGCCCCGGACGCCACGCGCTTTGCCTCGGCGCACGAGCGCTACGAGGCCGCCGCCGGCACCGCCGAAGAGGGCCAGGCCGAAATCGGCCTGCGCCGCGCGCTGGTGTCGCCGCGCACGCGGCTGCTGCAGCGCTTTGCGGTGTTTCCCGAAGGCATGCGCTTTCTGGTCGACCTGCGAGCCGAGCTGCTGCCCCACCTCAAGGGCGACAAGCGCCTGCTGGCGCTCGATGCGGAGCTGGAGCACCTGTTTTCGACCTGGTTCGACGTCGCCTTTCTGGAGCTGCGGCGCCTGTCCTGGGACTCACCGGCCTCGCTGCTCGAGAAGCTCATCAAGTACGAGGCCGTGCACGACATCCGCAGCTGGGCCGACCTGAAGAACCGCCTCGACAGCGACCGCCGCTGCTATGGCTTCTTCCATCCGCGCCTGCCGAGCGAACCGCTGATCTTTGTCGAGGTGGCGCTGGGGGACGGCATCTCCGGCAGCATCACGCCGCTGTTGGACGAAGCGGCGGCGCCCACCGACATCGCGCGCGCCACCACGGCCATCTTCTATTCGATCAGCAACACCCAGGCCGGGCTGCGCGGCGTGAGCTTTGGCGACTCGCTCATCAAGCACGTGGTCGATACCCTGCGCGCCGAGTTCCCGCGCCTGCGCACCTTCGCCACGCTCTCGCCGATCCCGGGCTTTCGCGCCTGGTTGGCCAAGAACGCCGGCGCCATGGTCGAGCGGCTGGGCGACAAGCCGCGTGCCGAACTGGGCCGCGCCGTGGGCGAGCCGCTGCAGGTCGCGCCCTTGCTGGCCGCGGCCGACCAAGCGGCGCAGCTGGACGCCAAATCGCCGGTGCGCCATTGGCTGATGCAGTGCGCCGCCCATTACCTGGCGCGCGAGCTGCCGGGCGGCAAGCCGGCCGACGCGGTGGCGCGCTTCCATTTGGGCAATGGCGCGCGCGTCGAGCGCCTGAACTGGGCGGGCGACCCGTCCGCCAAGGGCCACAAGCAGTCGTATGGCCTGATGGTCAATTACCTTTACGACCTCAAACGCACCGACAAGCACCGCGGCCTGCTCGCGCAGGGCCGCATCGCGGCCTCCAAGGACATCGAGAATCTGTGTGCCGATTGACCTGCGGCCCGACCATTTTTACAACGAGAGGAGACAAGCGATGGCAGAGCATTTGAATCGGCGTGGCATCTTGCGCAGTAGCGCCGCAGCGGGGCTGGCGCTGGCAACGGCCGGCAGTTGGGCGCAGGCCAGCGCCTGGCCGAGCAAACCGGTGACCCTGGTGGTGCCGTTTCCTGCCGGCGGCGGCACGGATGCGTTTGCGCGCCCGCTGGCAGCGCAATTTGCCAAGTCCACCGGCAAGACCCTGATCATCGACAACCGGGGGGGCGCCGGTGGCACCGTGGGCGCGAGCTTCGCCGCCAAGGGCGCGCCCGATGGCTACACGCTGTTCATGGGCGCCGTGCACCACGCCATTGCGCCCTCGATGTATCCCCGGCTCGACTACGACATCGAAAAGGACTTCGTTCCGCTGGCGCTGCTGGCCAACGTGCCCCAGGTCGTGGTGGTCAACCCCAAGGCCGTGCCGGTCGCCAACTTCCAGCAGTTCCTGGCCCACGTCAAGCGCAACCCCGCCAAGCTCAACTACGGCTCGGCCGGCGCCGGCACCTCGCACCACCTCGCGGGCGAGCTGTTCAAGCAGCAAAGCGGCACCTTCATCACGCACATTCCGTACCGCGGCGCGGGCCCGGCGCTGCAGGACCTGATTGCCGGCAACGTCGACATGATGTTCGACGGCCTGGGTTCGTCGGCCGCGCACATCAAGAGCGGGCGCATCAAGGCGCTGATGGTGTCGGGCGCCAAGCGCAACCCGGCCTTCCCCGACGTGCCCTGTGCCGCCGAGGTGGGCCTGCCCGACTACACCGTCACCACTTGGTACGGCCTGTGGGCGCCCAAGGGCACGCCCGCCGACGTGCAGGCGCGCATCGTCGAGGAAATCAAGCGCCTGGGCGCGTCCGACGAGCTCAAGGCCGTGTGGGCCAGCAACGGCGCCGACTACGGCGGCATGATGCAGCAGCAGTTTGCCGCCATGGTCAGCGGCGAAGTCAAGCGCTGGGCCCAGGTGGTCCAGGCCTCGGGCGCGAAACTCGAATAAGGCCCAGAGCAGAGAAAGGCATTGCATGTCCGGGGAAGTTGTCGCGGCGCGGGCCGCAGGGGCGGCGGGCGAGGCCGGGGTGGTGCGGGTCACGCTGCGCCACGAAGGCCGGCTCAATGCCATGTCGCGCGCCATGTGGCGCGAGCTGCGCGCGGTTTTCGAGCGCATCCAATGCAGCACCGAGGTGCGCTGCGTGCTGGTGGCAGGCGAGGGCGGGGCGTTCTGCGCGGGCGGCGACATCTCCGAGTACCCGGCCTTCCGCTTTGACGCAGCCGAGCTGCGCGATTTCCACGAAAACGACGTCTGGGGCGGCCTTGCGGCCATGCTCGACTGCGACGTGCCCATCGTCGCCGAGATTGCCGGTGCCTGCATGGGCGCGGGCGTCGAGATGGCCAGCTGCTGCGACCTCCGCATCGCGGCCCGCACGGCACGCTTTGGCGCGCCCATCGCCAAGCTGGGTTTTCCCATGGCGCCGCGCGAAGCGCAGCTGGTGGCCGGCGCGGTCGGCGAGCTCACCGCGCGTCAGATTCTGCTGGAAGCCGCGACCTTCAGCGCGGGCGACATGCTGGCGCGCGGGTTCCTCAGCCGGGTGGTGGACGGCGACCTGCTGGCCGCCGACGCGCTCGGCACGGCCTGCCGCATCGCCGCGCTGGCGCCCGGTGCGGCGCGCCTGAACAAGCAGACGCTTCGGGCACTGAAAACGCCTCAAACGCCCGTCGGGTCTGCGCAATCAGCTATTGAAAGCATAGTAAATTCCGCGGCGATCGATCCCTATGCCTACGCCGACGGTGCCGAGCACCGTGAAGGCATCACCGCATTCCTGGCCAAACGTTCCCCTGTCTTTTGAATCCCATGACTTTCCAGAACCTGTTCACGGCCCTGCGCGCCGCTTTCCCATCCGACCTGGACCAGACCGCCGTGGAGACCACGGCGCCCGATGGCCAGACCCTGCGGTACAGCTGGCGCGACCTCGAACATGCCAGCGCGCGCATCGCCAACCTGCTGGCGTCGCTGCAGCTGCCCGAAGGCAGCCGCGTGGCCGTGCAGGTCGAGAAATCGGTCGAGGCCATGGTGCTGTACTTGGCGACGCTGCGCGCGGGCTATGTCTTCCTGCCGCTCAACACGGCCTACCAGAGCGGCGAGATCGAATACTTCGTCGGCAACGCCGAGCCCGCCGTGGTGGTGTGCACGCCAGGCAACTTCGGCTGGGTGTCGAAAATCGCGTTCAGGGCCGGCACGCAGCAGGTGTTCACGCTCGGCGATGACCGCACGGGCAGCCTGCTCGAACGCGCGGCGCACCACGGCGACACGCATGAGCCCGCCGCCAAGGGCGCAGACGACCTGGCCGCCATCCTCTACACCAGCGGCACCACCGGCCGCAGCAAGGGCGCCATGCTCACGCACGGCAACCTGCTCTCGAACGCCCTGGTGCTCAAGGACTACTGGGGCTGGACGGCTACCGGAGGGCCTGAAGGTCGTGGCGATGTGCTCATCCACGCGCTGCCGATCTTCCACGTGCATGGCCTGTTCGTGGCGATCCACGCCGCGCTGCTCAATGGCAGCAAGATGATCTGGATGGCGAAGTTCGATCCCAAGGCCGTGCTCGCCGCGATGCCGCGCGCCACCGTGTTCATGGGCGTGCCGACGCTGTACGTGCGCCTGCTGGCCGAGCCGGGGCTCACCAAAGAAGCCGCGAAGAACATGCGCCTGTTCATCGCGGGCTCGGCCCCGCTGCTGATCGAGACTTTCACCGCATGGCAGCAGCGCACGGGCCACACCATCCTTGAGCGCTACGGCATGAGCGAGACCATCATGCTCACCTCCAACCCCTACCGCGCCGATGCACGCCACGGCGGCCAGAGCGAGCGGCGCGGCAGCACCGTGGGCTTTCCGCTGCCCGGCGTCGGCCTGCGCGTGGTGGACGACGCGAACCGGGCGCTGCCCGTGGGCGAGATCGGCAACATCCAGGTCCAGGGCCCCAACGTGTTCAAGGGCTACTGGCGCATGCCGGAGAAGACGGCCGAAGAGTTCACGGCCGATGGCTGGTTCAAGACCGGCGACGTGGGCCAGGTGGATGAGCGCGGCTACGTGAGCATCGTCGGTCGCAGCAAGGACCTGATCATCAGCGGCGGCTACAACGTCTACCCGGCCGAGATCGAGTCCGCCATCAACGAGCTGCCCGGCGTGGCCGAAAGCGCGGTGGTGGGCGTGCCCCACCCGGATTTTGGCGAGGTCGGCGTGGCGGTGGTGATCGCCCGGCCGGGCGCGCAGCCCGAGGGCGAGGCCATCCTGGCCGCCCTCAAGGCGCAGCTGGCCAACTTCAAGATTCCCAAGCGCTGCTTCGTCGCCACCGAGCTGCCGCGCAACGCCATGGGCAAGGTGCAGAAGAACCTGCTGCGCGCGCAGTACGAGAAACTGTTCGCCTGACACCGCACCCACAAAAAAGCACGCACCGACCTTGTTCCGGTGCGTGCTTCACTATTTATAGCTTCTAGCGCTTGCTGTGCAAGCGCTAGGGCCTTGGCTCTTAACGGAGAACCAGCACAGGAATGTGCGAATGGGTCAGCACATGCTGCGTCTCGCTGCCCAGCAGCAGGCGCTTGAGGCCCTTGCGGCCATGCGAGGCCATCACGATCAAGTCGCAATTGTGCTTTTTGGCGGCAGAGATCACGGCCTCGGCCACCAGGTCGGATTTTGCCACCACGGGCTTCACCACCACACCCTGGGCGCCGCCCTCGGCCTTGACGCCATTGACCAGCGTCTGGGCCGCATCGCCCCACTGTTTTTCAATCCGCTTGATATCGTCTGCATCCGTGGGCAGGCCGCCTTCGAAATAGCTGCGCGGGTAGCGTGGCACGACTTTGAGGGCAACAACGGTGGCGCCGGAAAGTGCCGCCAGAGACAGGCCGCTTTCCACGGCTTTCTCGGACAGGGGGGATCCGTCGGTGGCGATCAAAATGCGCTTGTACATGCTTGGCTCCTTTTTTGCAAAATGTAAGCTTACGGCAGCGGGGTGTATTTCAGGATTGATACATATCAAGCAGTATGGCATGCAGAAGCGGTAAGCTTGAGCCATGTCAACGATTTCCAACGCTCTGCTTTCCTCGGCAGACAGCGTTTCTGACACCGCGCAAGAAGCTTCCAGCGCCCGTGTGACCGACGCGCTTTTGGACGATCCGCAGGAGTGGGCGTCCTTCGGGCGGCCGTGTTCCGAGGCGCGCCCGCAGAGCCTGCATGCCGGTGCGTGGGAATCGCACTTGGTGATTGGCGGCATGCACTGCGCCGCCTGCGCCCTGACCATTGAAGAGGCCCTGCGTGCCGTGCCCGGCGTGGCCCAGGCCGACGTCAGCGCCGCCACACAGCGCGCGCGCGTGGTCTGGCAGCCCGGACAGGTGCTGCCGTCGCATTGGCTGGCGGCGGTGCGCCGCGCCGGCTACAGCGCTCTGCCGGCCATGGATGCACTCGCGCGCGAGCAGCGCCTGCGCGAGCACCGCCGCGCGCTGTGGCGCTGGCTGGTGTCGGGTTTTTGCATGATGCAGGTCATGATGTACGCGTGGCCGGCCTATGTGGCCTTGCCTGGTGACCTGACGCTGGAGATGGAAACCTTGCTGCGCTGGGCTTCCTGGGTGATCTCGCTGCCGGTGGTGTTGTTCGCCTGCGGCCCGTTCTTCTCCAGTGCCCTGCGCGACATCCGCCAGCGCCGCGTCAGCATGGACCTGCCCGTGGCCCTGGGCATGGGCATCACGTTCGTGGTCAGCACGATCGGGACGTTCGACCCGGCAGGCCTCTTTGGCCGCGAAGTCTTCTACGACTCGCTGACCATGTTTGTCTTCTTCCTGCTCACCGGGCGCTGGTTGGAGTTGCGCCTGCGCGACCGCACGGCGGGCTCGCTGGAGGCGCTCATGAACCGCCTTCCCGACAGCGTGGAGCGGCGTGCCACCGGCGGGCATTTCGAGCGCGTGTCGGTGCGCCGTCTGGTGGTGGGCGACACCGTGCGCGTGCTGCCCGGCGAGGCATTTCCGGCCGACGGCTGCATCACCCGAGGCCACACCCTGGCCGACGAGGCCTTGCTCACGGGCGAGTCGACGCCCGTGGCGCGTCCCGAAGGCAGCAGCGTGATCGCGGGCAGCTACAACCTGCAGGCGGCCGTGGAGGTGCGCGTGCAGGGCACAGGCCAGAGCACGCGTTTTGCCCAGATCGTGGCGCTGATGGAGAGCGCGTCGCTGCAAAAGCCGCGCCTGGCCCAGCTGGCCGACCGCGTCGCGCGCCCCTTCCTGGTGCTGGTGCTGCTGGCGGCCCTGCTGGCGGCCGTGTGGTGGTGGCCCACCGATCCGGGCCATGCGCTCATGGTGGCCGTGTCGGTGCTGATCGTGACCTGCCCGTGTGCCCTGTCACTGGCCACGCCGGTCGCCATGCTGTCTGCTGCCGGAACGCTGGCGCGCCACGGTGTGCTGGTGCGCAATTTGCAAGGCCTGGAGGCGCTGGCCGAAGTCGACACCCTGGTGTTCGACAAGACCGGCACGCTCACGCGCGACGGCATGGTGGTGCGCGGCGTGCAGGCGCCGGGCCTGTTGTCTGCCGCCGATGCCACGGCCTTGGCGGCCACGCTGGCAGGCCAGTCCTTGCACCCTGTCTCGCGTGCCCTGGTGGCCGCCGCACAGGGCCAGGCCGGGGCTGCGGTGGCGCGCTGGCGCATTGCGCAGCTGCAGGAAACCGCAGGCCATGGGCTTACTGCCTGGCTGCAGGACGGGGACGGCGTTCTGCCCCCGGGGCGTCTGCTGCTGGGGTCGCCCCGCCATACCCGGCAGCGTGCCGCGCAGCACGCCACGGCGCAGCAGGTGGTGCTGGCCTGGCAAGGCGAGGGTGCCGAGCCTGTGGAGCTGGCGCGCTTCGATTTGAGCGAAGACCTGCGCCCCGAGGCCGCGGCTGCGGTGCAGGCGCTGCGCCAGGCAGGCGTCGCGGTGCAGCTGCTGTCGGGTGACCGTCCCCTGGCCGCCGCGCGCATTGCCACCCAGGCCGGCATCGACCAATGGCAGGGCGACTGCACGCCGCAGGACAAGCTCGAGACGCTGCAGGCATTGCAGGCACGCGGGCAGCGCGTGGCGATGGTGGGCGATGGCCTCAACGACGGTCCGGTGCTGGCGGGCGCGCATGTGTCGTTTGCCTTTGGCCGTTCCGTGCCCTTGGCCCAGTCGCGCTCCGATTTTGTCGTACTCGGTGGCGATCTGGCGCTGATTGCACAGTCGCTGCTGCTGGCACGGAACACCCTGCGCGTGGTGCGCCAGAATTTGTGGTGGGCTGCGGGTTACAACGCGCTGGGCGTGCCCCTGGCGATTGCCGGGTACATGCCGGCTTGGTTGGCGGGCCTGGGCATGGCGCTCAGTTCGCTGCTGGTCGTGCTCAATGCGGCGCGGCTGTCGCGGGCCCTTCCCGCATTGAGCCAAGGCGCGGGCAGCATCGTGGCGTCCGCTGCGCCGGCGCCTGTCGCTGCTGTGGCGGCCTGAGGTCTGGAGCTTCCCGATGGACATTCTTTATCTTCTGATCCCGCTGTCGGTGGTGCTCGTGTTGCTGATCATCCTCGGCCTCTGGTGGGCCGTGTACCGGGGACAGTTTGAGAACGTAGAGCAAGAAGGCGAACGCATTCTTCGGGACAATTGACCTCGGTCAAATCCCCTGCAGTCAATCCGGTTAATACTTTCGCTGAAATCAAGAGGTGCCCGATGGATATTCCAAAAAAAGCAGATGCTGCGCACTACAACGACACGGTCGTGCGGCAGTTTTCGATCATGGCCGTGGTATGGGGGGTGGTGGGGATGCTGGTGGGCGTGTTCATCGCTGCCCAACTGGCCTGGCCTGAACTCAACTTCGGCATACCCTGGCTGAGCTACGGTCGCCTGCGGCCCCTGCACACCAACGCGGTGATTTTTGCGTTCGGGGGCAGTGCGCTCATCGGAACGAGCTACTACGTGGTGCAGCGCACCTGCCAGGTGCGACTGTTTGCGGGCCCGCTGGCGGCCTTCACGTTCTGGGGCTGGCAATTGGTCATCGTGGCCGCCGCGATCAGCCTGCCGCTGGGCTACACCAGCGGCAAGGAATACGCCGAACTCGAATGGCCGATCGACATCCTGATCGCGTTGGTCTGGGTGGCCTATGCCATCGTCTTCTTCGGCACGGTGGGCATGCGCAAGGTGCGCCACATCTATGTGGCCAACTGGTTTTATGGCGCCTTCATCTTGGCGATTGCGCTGCTGCATATCGTCAACAGCGCGGCCATTCCCGCAGGCTTCATGAAGAGCTACTCGGCCTATGCCGGTGTGCAGGACGCCATGGTGCAGTGGTGGTACGGCCACAACGCCGTGGGCTTCTTCCTGACCGCAGGCTTCCTGGGCATGATGTACTACTTCATCCCGAAGCAGGCAGGCCGTCCGGTCTACAGCTACCGCCTGTCCATCGTCCACTTCTGGGCGCTGATCTTCACTTACATGTGGGCTGGCCCGCACCACCTGCACTACACCGCGCTGCCCGACTGGACGCAATCGGTGGGCATGGTGTTCTCGCTGGTGCTGCTGGCGCCCAGCTGGGGCGGCATGATCAACGGCGTCATGACGCTGTCGGGGGCCTGGCACAAGCTGCGCGACGACCCCATCCTGCGCTTCCTGATCGTGTCGCTGTCGTTCTACGGCATGGCCACGTTCGAGGGCCCGATGATGTCCATCAAGACCGTCAACGCGCTGAGCCACTACACCGACTGGACCGTGGGCCACGTGCACGCCGGTGCGCTGGGCTGGGTGGGCCTGATCACCATGGGTTCGCTCTACTACCTCGTGCCGCGCCTGTTCGGCAAGGAAAAAATGCATTCCATCAAGGCCATCGAACTGCATTTCTGGCTGGCGACCATCGGCATCGTGCTGTACATCGCCGCGATGTGGATCGCCGGCGTGATGCAGGGCCTGATGTGGCGCGCAGTGAATGCCGACGGCACGCTCACCTACACCTTCGTCGAAAGCGTGAAGGCCACTTATCCGTTCTACGTGATCCGCTTTGCGGGCGGCATTCTCTACCTGGCGGGCATGTTGATCATGGCCTGGAACGTCTGGGTGACTGCCATTTCGGGCCGTTCGGTCACCGTGGCCATTCCCGCCATCAAGCCGGCGCACGCCTGAGATCCGAGGAATTCCTTCATGTCACAACACAACAACAAACCCTCGACCGGTTTCACCCACGAGAAGGTGGAAACCAACAACTTCCTGATGATCGTGCTGATCATTCTGGTGATTGCCGTGGGCGGCCTGGTCGAGATCGTGCCGCTGTTCTTCCAGAAATCCACCACCGAGGCGGTCAAGGGCGTCGAGCCCTACGCGCCGCTGCAGCTGGTGGGGCGCGACATCTATTTGCGCGAGGGTTGCTACAACTGCCATTCGCAAATGATCCGCCCGTTCCGTGCCGAAACGCTGCGCTATGGCCACTATTCGGTGGCCGGTGAATTCGTCTACGACCACCCGTTCCAGTGGGGCAGCAAGCGCACCGGGCCCGATCTGCACCGTGTGGGCGGCAAGTACAGCGACGAGTGGCATCGCATCCACCTGAACAACCCCCGCGACGTGGTGCCAGAGTCGAACATGCCGGCTTATCCATGGCTTGAAAAGAACGCGGTGGACGCCGCCGACGTGGCGCCGCGCATGCGGGCCTTGCGCACCGTGGGCGTTCCTTACACCGACGCACAGATCACGGCCGCCGCCGACGAGGTCAAGGGCAAGACGGAAATGGACGCACTGGTGGCCTACCTGCAGGTCATGGGCCGCGCGCTCAAGTAACGGAGGGTCTGAACATGGACATCACCACCATGCGCGTGGTTGTCACGCTGGCATCGTTTGCCTGCTTCGCCGGCATCTGGGTGTGGGCGTATTCACGGCGCAACCGCGACCGGTTTGACGAGGCCGCCCAGCTTCCCTTCGAACAAGATTGATCCTCACCAGAACGAGAACATCCAATGAGTGACTTCACCAGCAATTTCTGGTCGGTTTATGTGGCCGGGCTGACGCTTCTGAGCATCCTGGCCTGCCTGCTCCTGCTCTGGCTGACGGCCCGCAAGAAAATCGTCTCCGCCAGCGACAACACGACAGGCCACGTCTGGGACGAGGACCTGACCGAGATGAACAACCCCATGCCACGTTGGTGGATGTGGATGTTTGTCCTGACCATCGTCTTTGCGTTTGGCTATCTGGCCGCATACCCCGGGTTGGGCAAGTTTGCCGGCCAGCTGGGCTGGTCCACACAGTCCGAATACAACGCCGAAGTGGCCAAGGCCAATGCCGAGCTCGAGCCGCTGTATGCCCGCTTTGCCTCTATGAAGCCCGAAGACAGGGCGCGCGATCCGCAGGCCATGGCCATCGGCGAGCGTCTGTTCATGAACAACTGTGCGCAGTGCCACGGCTCGGATGCACGCGGCAGCAAGGGCTTTCCCAACCTGGCCGACACGGACTGGCTGCACGGTGGCTCGCCCGAGAAGATCCGCGAAACCCTCGAAAAGGGCCGTGTCGGCAACATGCCGCCCATGGCCGCCGCGGTGGGCACACCCGAAGACGTGCGCAACCTCTCGCACTATGTGCTGAGCCTGTCTGGCAGCCCGCACGATTCGTTGCGTGCGTCGCTGGGCAAGCCCAAGTTTGCTGCCTGCGCGGCCTGCCATGGTATGGACGGCAAGGGCAACCAGGCGCTAGGTGCCCCTAACCTGACCGATGATGTCTGGCTGCACGGCTGGGGCGAAGCCGCCATCACGGCCATCATCAACAACGGCAAGGTCAACGAAATGCCGGCCCAGGCAGGCAAGCTGACCGAAGCGCAGCTGGACGTGCTCACCTCGTATGTGTGGGGTTTGTCAAACCAGCCTGGAGCCGCAGTCCGGTAACCTGGCCGTGTGTCGAGGATGGCGCTGTGCGCCATCCGCTTGGCGCTCACGCGCCATTACCTTTTTGAAGATCGCTGCCCCATGAATGCCCCTCACGGGAAACCACGCAAGGTTATCCCGATTGCCCCAGTCGCCTCCGAACCCTTGGCCGAAGGCGAAATCGTGTCGCTTTATGAGGCGCAGAAGAAGATTTACCCGCGCTCCATCAGCGGGTTTTTTGCGCGCTGGCGCTGGGTCATGGTGTTTGTCACGCAGCTCGTGTTCTACGGACTGCCGTGGCTTGAATGGGGACAGCGCCAGATGGTGCTGTTTGACCTTGGGGCGCGGCGTTTCTATATCTTCGGGTTGGTCCTGTACCCGCAGGACTTCATCTACCTGACAGGGCTGTTGATTATCTCGGCCCTGTCGCTGTTCCTGTTCACGGCGGTGGCGGGGCGGCTGTGGTGCGGTTTTGCTTGTCCGCAGACGGTCTACACCGAAATCTTCATGTGGATCGAGCACAAGGTCGAGGGAGACCGCAGCGCACGCCTGCGCCTCGACGCCAGCGGTTGGACGTTCGAAAAGATCTGGAAAAAGACGGTCAAGCAAAGCCTGTGGATTGCCGTGTCCGCCTGGACAGGCTTCACCTTCGTCGGCTACTTCGTTCCCATCCGCGAGCTGGGTGCCGAACTGATGGCTTGGCAAGGGACATGGCAGATCTTCTGGGTCATCTTCTACGGCTTTGCCACCTACGGCAACGCCGGCTTCCTGCGCGAACAGGTCTGCAAGTACATGTGTCCGTATGCGCGCTTCCAGAGCGCCATGTTCGACAAGGACACGCTCATCGTCACCTACGATGAGGCCCGCGGCGAACCCCGAGGTCCCCGCACCAAAGCCGTAGATTACAAGGCCAAGGGCTTGGGCGACTGCATCGATTGCACGCTGTGCGTGCAGGTGTGTCCTGTCGGCATCGACATCCGCGACGGGCTACAGTACGAATGCATTGGCTGCGGCCTGTGCGTGGACGCCTGCAACACGGTGATGGACAAGATGCACTACCCACGCGGCTTGATTCGTTTTTCGACCCAGAATGGCGTTGCCAGGGGCTGGGGGCAGTCGCAGATCCTGCGCCGCGTGATGCGCCCGCGCGTGCTTCTCTACACGGGGGTGCTGGTGGCCCTGTGCGTGGGCATGCTCGCCAGCCTCGTGATGCGCACGCCCCTGAAGGTCGACGTGGTGCGTGACCGCGCCGCGCTGTCGCGCATCGTGGCAGGCGGCAAGCTGGAGAACATTTACCGGTTGCAGATCATGAATGCCACCGAGCAGCCGCAGCGTTACCGCGTGGGCGCCCGGGGCCTGGAAGGGCTGGAGGTGGTGTCTGATCCGGAGCTGGAGATCGATGCGGCGCAGTCGCGCTGGGTCGCCGTGCGATTGCAGATTCCTTACGGCTCGGCGCAGCCTGGGTCGCACCCGGTGCAGTTTGACATCGAAGCGCTGGGAACTGCAGCGCTGGTGACCGAAAAATCGGTTTTCCTGGTGCCCCGTTGAGCTGCCCATGGGGCCGTTCTGTTCTCTACACAGGAGTATTTTGATGAGCTCACCAAGCGAAAAAGCTTCGGCGCCTCAGCCTCGGCCATGGTGGAAATATGGTTTCGTCTGGCTGGTGATTGCAGGCCCGGCGGTGGTCGTGGTCGCAGGTTTTTACACCCTCTGGCTGGCAGTGCGTTCGCCCGACCCGGTGCTCAGCGAGGACTACTACCGCCAGGGCATAGAGATCAACAAGACGCTCGAAGCGCCGCACAAGAGCCTCGCACCGGCCTTGAAAGGCCGCAACCATGCGGCCACGCCGCCCCAAGACCAGCCTCTGCATTGAAAGGCAACGGCGGCCCCATTTTTTGGTGACAATGGTTGCGGTAAGTCAGTTGTCCAAAAAATATACCAAGGAGATATCGCTGATGTGGAGCCAACGCCTGATGTGGATTGCATGGCCCGCCTTTTTGCTGGCGGGCGTGACTGAAATGCTGGTTTTTGCGATGGTCGATCCCGAGGATTTGCACTGGTTTGGCCAGCCACTGGCACTCTCACGCCAGGGTGTTTACACCCTGGCGTTTTTTGTCTTCTGGCTCATCACGATGGCTTCCAGCGCGCTGACGACCTTGCTCGCCATATCGCCGTTCGAGCTCAACCGATGCCCTGTGCTTCCTGGCGATCGGCCGGAAGACTGCCGCAAAACCCCGGGCTGCGCTTGAGCCACCGGTTGTCGCAGAGGCTGCGGCGGCATCACCGCAGGCCTGTGGCGCGCCGGAGTTCCGGGTGGGGCTGCTGGGTCTGGGATTTTTGGAAAAGTTGTCAAACATGATTGCTCATGCCTCCACGGCGTTCAGCACCTGCGATTTCTGCGATGCCCACAAGGCCGATGACAGTGGCGGATTCCGCGTGCTGCCACCGGTTTTCAAAGCTTTCGGGGGCATGGCTGCATTTGCTGGACCGGTGACCACCGTGAAATGCTATGAAGACAACACCGTTGTGAAGGCGGCAGTGGAGTCTGCGGGCGAAGGCCGTGTCCTGGTCGTCGATGGGGCAGGGTCCCTGCGCCGCGCACTGGTCGGCGGCAACCTGGCCGCTGCGGCGGCCCGCAACGGGTGGGCCGGTCTGGTGGTCGACGGCTGCGTGCGCGATGTGGCCGAACTCAATGCCTGCGCTGTGGGCATCCGCGCCTTGGGACTGGTGCCTTTGCCCACGGACCGGCGCGGCCAGGGCCAGCGCGACGTGGCGGTGCAAATTCAGGGCGTTTGGGTGCACCCCGGAGATTGGCTGTATGCCGACGCCGACGGCATGGTTGTGGCCACACGCGCGCTGAACTGAGCGCGCAGGGCCGGCAGGCCGGCGCTCGCGAGGCGGCGCGTGGCCGCATTGTCCAATGCAGCCCATTGCCCAGAAGTTCCTAGAAATTCTGTGCCGTGTCCGTTTCCACGTGGCGGGTCGGCCCCGTGGGAAGGGTGGCCAGCAGCACGCTGACCAAGGCAACGCAAAACGCCAGCCACTGCATGGGCAAGAGGGTTTCGCCCAGCACCACCACGCCGACCAGCGTGGCACTGACGGGGAGCAGCACTGTGAACACGCCACCTTGCGCCGCGGGCACCGACCGCAGTCCGGTCATCCAGAGCCAGACCGTCCACATGCAGGCCGCCAGCGCATAGAAAAGCAGCAAAAGCCAGGTGCTCCAACCCACGCCGGCAAAGTCGAAATCCCAGGCGATATACAGCCCCAGGGGGGTTGACAGCGCCAGCCCCCACAGGTTGATGAGCGAGGTGATGCGCCGGGGCCCCAGCGATCCCGTGAGCTTCTTGCCAATCACCGAATACGCCGCTTCGCACACCACGGCGCCGACCAGAAGCCATTGGCCCAGCCAGACCTGGTTTGGGGTGTTTTCTGCCCCCAGCCCTTGACTGGTAATCGCTAAATGCTCTTGTTTTGAGAGTGAAAACAAGGCGATGCCTGCCACGGCGCAGGCGACAGCGGACCATGTTCTGGGGGGCACCCTTTCGCGCAGGAAGAGCCAGCTCATGAGCGCGACCGCCGCCGGGATGGCGGACATGATGACGCCCGCCGACACGGCGCTGGTCAGCTTGACGCCGTAGATCATGCACACGGTGAACAAGAAGTTGCCCAGAAAGGATTCAAGGAAAAGCAGCCACCGTGTGCGCGGTGCCATCGGCGGCTCATGGTGCGGTTTCTTGAGCCAATGCAGCATCGCCAGCGCCCCGATGCCAAAGCGCATCCATGCCAGCAGGAACACCGGCAGCACGGCTGCCAGCGGCTTGGACAGTGCAACATAGCTGCCCACCAGCGCCATGCTCAAGGCCAGACAGGCATAGGCCACGGGGCGGCTCGGTGGGGCGGTGCTGGGCATCGGGAAAATCCAAAGGGGGTGGCGCATCATGCCCGATGGCAGGGGGGGTGAGCAGAGCAGTTTTGCATCGCGTCATAAAGATTTTGCAATATGAAAATATGGCGCGTTGCAGTGCGCCATATTTTCGCGACATGAGAATTTTTTCCCCCCATTCAGACGATTTCTCTCCTAAGTCATTGATTTTCAATGGTTAAAAATATGTCTTCTATAAGATATAAGAGATTGCGTATGTCTTATAGAAGACTGTAAAGTGAAGCCATGGGCAACACCTTGTAGCCCGGCAATTTCAACAACCAATGGAGTGATCTGATGCCGCAATCCCTCAACGAACAACTCAGCCGCGAACAGCAAATTGCCGCCCTGGAAAAAGACTGGGCCCAAAATCCCCGGTGGAAGGGCGTCAAGCGCGGTTACAGCGCGGCCGACGTGGTGCGCCTGCGCGGCAGCCTGCAGCCTGAGCACACGCTGGCCAAGCGCGGTGCGGAAAAGCTGTGGGACAAGATCAACGGCGGCGCCAAGAAGGGCTATGTGAACGCGTTTGGCGCGATCTCCGCCGGTCAGGCCATGCAGCAGGCCAAGGCCGGGCTGGAGGCGGTGTACCTGTCGGGCTGGCAGGTGGCGGCCGATGGCAATACCTCCGAAACCATGTACCCCGACCAGTCGCTGTATGCCTACGACTCGGTGCCCACCATGGTGCGCCGCATCAACAACACCTTCAAGCGCGCCGATGAAATCCAGTGGGGCCGCGGCGTCAACCCCGGCGACAAGGAGTTCATCGACTACTTCCTGCCCATCGTGGCCGACGCGGAAGCCGGTTTTGGCGGCGTGCTCAATGCGTTCGAGCTGATGAAGAACATGATCCAGTCGGGCGCGGCCGGCGTTCACTTTGAAGACCAGCTGGCGGCCGTCAAGAAGTGCGGCCACATGGGTGGCAAGGTGCTGGTGCCGACGCAGGAAGCCTGCGAAAAGCTGATCGCCGCGCGCTTTGCTGCCGACGTGATGGGCGTGCCGACCATTGTGCTGGCCCGCACCGATGCCGAAGCCGCCAACCTCATCACCAGCGACCACGATGCCAACGACAAGCCGTTCCTGACCGGCGAGCGCACGCCAGAAGGCTTCTACCGCGTCAAGAACGGCCTCGAGCAGGCCATCAGCCGTGGCGTGGCCTACGCGCCCTACGCCGATCTGGTGTGGTGTGAAACCGGCGTGCCGGACATCGGCTTCGCCCGCGAGTTCGCGCAGGCCGTGCATGCCGCCTGCCCTGGCAAGTTGCTGTCGTACAACTGCTCGCCGTCCTTCAACTGGAAAAAGAACCTCAACGATGCGCAGATCGCTTCGTTCCAGGACGAGCTCTCGGCGCTGGGCTACAAGTACCAGTTCATCACGCTGGCCGGTATCCACATCAACTGGTACAACACGTTCCAGTTCGCCCACGCCTACGCCAATGGCGAAGGCATGAAGCACTACGTGAACATGGTGCAGGAGCCCGAGTTCGCCGCGCGCGAGAAGGGCTACACCTTCGTGTCGCACCAGCAGGAAGTGGGCGCAGGCTACTTCGACGACGTGACCACCGTGATCCAGGGTGGCTCTTCCAGCGTCAAGGCACTGACCGGTTCGACCGAAGAAGAGCAGTTCCACTGATTTGCTGCCCTGTTTTTTGGGCGCCCGAAGCCCGAAGCGAGAGCTTCGGGCTTTTTTGTCGGCGCCATGGGTAAAATGCATGTCAAATCAATGCACAAGAGCGAGAAAGGCAATCTGGTTATGACACCGCGAACTCCCTCGGAGACATCCGCCGGCCGTTGAGGCCGGCCGTTCGCGCCTGCACGAGATCCCAGCCTTTTCCTCTCCAAGCGCGGACCTGTTCCGCGCTTTTTTGCTTTCAGAGCACCGGGCGCGCCGCACCCACCGACACGATTTGACAAGGACTCTTTCCATGATCCACATCACGCTTCCCGACGGTTCCCAGCGCGAATACCCCGGCCCCGTCACGGTCGGCGAAGTAGCCGCTTCGATTGGCACAGGCTTGGCCAAGGCGGCCCTGGCCGGCAAGATCGGTGACCAGGTCGTGGACACCAGCTACCAGATCACACAGGACAGCCCGCTGTCCATCGTCACCGCCAAGGACGCCGACGGCCTGGAGGTGATCCGCCATTCCACGGCGCACTTGCTGGCGTATGCGGTCAAGGAGCTGTTTCCCGAGGCGCAGGTCACCATCGGCCCCGTGATCGAGAACGGCTTCTATTACGACTTCGCCTACAAGCGCCCCTTCACACCCGAAGACCTGGCCGCCATTGAAAAGCGCATGGCGGAACTCGCTGCCAAGGACGAGCCCGTGGTGCGCCGCGTGCTGCCGCGCGACGAGGCCGTGGCGTACTTCAAGGGCTTGGGGGAGCACTACAAGGCCGAGATCATCGCCAGCATCCCGAGCAACGAAGATGTCTCGCTCTACCGCGAAGGCGCCTTCGAAGACCTGTGCCGTGGCCCGCACGTGCCCAGCACCGGGAAGCTCAAGTTCTTCAAGCTCATGAAGGTGGCGGGCGCGTACTGGCGCGGTGACCACCGCAATGAAATGCTGCAGCGTGTCTATGGCACGGCCTGGGCCACGAAGGACGAACTCCAGCAGTACCTGACCATGTTGGAGGAGGCCGAAAAGCGCGACCACCGCAAGCTCGGCCGCGAACTCGACCTGTTCCATATCGACGACCATGCGCCGGGTCTGGTGTTCTGGCATCCCAAGGGCTGGACGCTCTGGCAGGAAGTGGAGCAGTACATGCGCCGCGTGTACCGCGACAACGGCTACCAGGAAGTCAAGGGCCCGCAACTGCTGGACAAGACGCTGTGGGAAAAGACCGGCCACTGGGACAAGTACCGCGACAACATGTTCACGACCGAGTCGGAAAAGCGCGATTACGCGCTCAAGCCGATGAACTGCCCGGGCCATATTCTGATTTTCAAGCAGGGCATCAAGAGCTACCGCGACCTTCCGCTGCGCTACGGCGAGTTCGGCCAATGCCACCGCAACGAGCCCACGGGAGGGCTGCACGGCATCATGCGCGTGCGCGGTTTCACGCAGGACGACGGGCACATCTTCTGTACCGAGGACCAGATCCAGCCCGAAGTGCTGGCGTTCACCCACCTGCTGCAAAAGGTCTACAAGGATTTCGGATTCACCGACATCATCTACAAGGTGGCCACGCGTCCCGACGCGCGCATTGGCTCGGACGAGATCTGGGACAAGGCCGAAGCTGCACTCATCCACAGCCTCGATGCATCGGGTTGTGCGTATGAGCTGTCCCCGGGCGAAGGGGCGTTTTACGGACCCAAGATTGAGTACACGCTCAAGGACGCGATTGGTCGCCAGTGGCAGTGCGGCACCATCCAGGTGGATTTTTCGATGCCCGAACGCCTGGATGCCGAGTTCGTGGGTGAAGACGGGAATCGCCATCGCCCTGTGATGCTGCACCGCGCCATCGTCGGCAGCCTGGAGCGCTTCATCGGCATCCTGATCGAGCAGCATGCAGGTGCCTTGCCGGCCTGGCTTGCGCCCACCCAGGTGGCCGTACTCAACATCACCGATGCGCAGTCGGACTACTGTCGCGAAATTGCCGAAAAACTCGAAAAAGCACTGCCCCAGCATCCGCTGCGCGTGGCCCTGGATCTGCGCAACGAAAAGATTACGTATAAAATACGCGAGCATTCCATGCAAAAGCTGCCATTTATCCTCGTCGCAGGCGACAAGGAGCGTGCAGCTGGTGCCGTCGCAGTGCGCGCCAGGGGAAACAAAGACCTCGGTGCAATGTCCATCGAGTCGTTCATCGACCTCCTCGTTCAGGACATTGCCTCTAAAGCTTGATTGAGAAACCATGCTTTAAAGCGCACCGGTTGTGCCAAGGCAGCTACGCTTTTTGTAGCATTTTGATTTAAGGGTGATAGCCATAGCTACTGAATTTCGTGATCGTCGCCACCGCGAGGAGCGCAAGCACCGTCTGAACCGTGAAATCATGGCGCCTGAAGTGCGCCTTTCGGGTCCGGACAACGAGCCGCTCGGTGTGGTCAGCTTGATGGAGGCCCTGCGCATGGCCGGCGAGTTGGATGTGGACTTGGTGGAAATCGCCGCCACGGCCAGCCCGCCTGTGTGCCGTTTGATGGACTACGGCAAGTTCAAATACCTTGAGCAAAAGCGTGCTGCGGAAGCCAAGGCCAAGCAGACGGTCATCGAGATCAAGGAAGTCAAGTTCCGTCCGGGCACGGACGATGGCGACTACAACATCAAGATGCGCAACATCCGCCGCTTTCTGGCGGACGGAGACAAGTGCAAGATCACGCTGCGGTTTCGCGGTCGCGAGATCACGCACCAGGAACTGGGCCTGGCCCTGCTCAACCGCATTCGCGACGACTTGGCCGACACCATTCTGGTCGAGCAGTTCCCGCGTCTGGAAGGCCGCCAGATGATCATGATGATCGCTCCGGCCCGCAAGAAGCCAGCCGCAGCCAAGTCCGTGGCGGATGCGGCAGGCGCCGCGACCGCTGATTGAGCGGCGCCCGCAACAACTTGCAGGTTTTGAATTGACTGGCGTGGCCCCGCAAGGGGCCATGCTATTCATGGGAAGGGGTGTTGTGCCTCTCCCGGGTGGGCGTTAAGCCCGCCGCTAAAAGTGGCTCGGGGCCAACAAGTTTGCAAATCGGTTTGCAAACGCCTCACGAGCACAATCAAAGGAGCATTCACATGCCCAAAATGAAGACCAAGAGCAGCGCCAAGAAGCGCTTCCGCGTTCGTCCGGGTGGTACCGTCAAGCGCGGCCACGCCTTCAAGCGTCACATCCTGACCAAGAAGACCACCAAGAACAAGCGCCAACTGCGTGGTATCACGTCTGTTCATGAGACCAACATGGGTCACATGGCACAGATGCTGCCATTCGCTGGCCTTTAATAACGACGAACAAGGAGTACACACATGCCTCGCGTCAAACGTGGTGTAACGGCTCACGCCCGTCACAAAAAGGTTCTGGCCCTCGCCAAGGGTTTTCGCGGTCGCCGCGGTAATGTCTATCGCATCGCCAAACAGGCGGTGATGAAGGCTGGGCAATATGCCTACCGTGACCGTCGTAACCGCAAGCGCGTGTTCCGCCAGCTGTGGATCGCCCGTATCAATGCCGGTGCGCGTGAATTGGGCCTGACCTACAGCCAGTTCACCAACGGCCTGAAGAAGGCTTCCATCGAGATCGACCGCAAGATGCTGGCCGACCTCGCAGTGCACGACAAGGCTGCCTTCGGCAGCATCGTGGAGCAGGTCAAGGCCAAGCTGGCTGCCTGAGTTCACGGCGGGTAACTATCATTTCGATAGCTGCCAGCGCACAAACAGAAAGGGCTAGCGCTTGAAAAGGCACTAGCCCTTGTTTCTTTTGAAGAGCGAATATGAACGAGTTGGACTCTCTGGTCGAAAGCGCGCAGCAGCTGTTTGCGCAAAGCGCCACCCCCGCCGATCTGGAAAATGCCAAGGCCCAGTTCCTGGGCAAGTCCGGTCGCGTGACCGAGCTCATGAAGGGCATGGCGCAGCTTTCCGTCGAGGAAAAGAAGTCGCGTGGCGCCGCCATCAACGTCGCCAAGCAGGCCATCGAGGCAGCGCTCACGGCGCGCCGGCAGGCCCTGGCGGACGCCGAACTGCAGCTGCAGCTCCAGGCCGAGGCGCTCGATGTGAGCCTGCCCGGACGCCAGCGCGGCCAGGGCGGCTTGCACCCGGTGTCGCTGACCCTCGAGCGCATCGAAGCCATTTTTGGCTCCATGGGCTTCGACGTGGCCGAAGGTCCCGAGATCGAAACCGACTGGTTCAACTTCACCGCGCTCAACACCCCGGAAGACCACCCTGCGCGCTCAATGCACGACACTTTCTATGTCGAAGGCGGTACTGCGCGGGCACCCAACCTGCTGCGCACGCACACCAGCCCCATGCAGGTGCGACACGCCGTGCAGCACGTGAAGAAATACCGTGCGCTGATCGATGCCGGCCAGGCCATGCCCGAGATCCGCGTGATCGCGCCGGGCCGCACCTACCGCGTGGACAGCGACGCCACCCACTCGCCCATGTTCCACCAGTGCGAAGGCCTGTGGATCGGCGAGAACGTCAGTTTCAAGGACCTGAAGGTCACGTTCACCGAGTTTTGCCGCACCTTCTTCGAGTCGGACGACCTGGTACTGCGCTTCCGCCCCAGTTTCTTTCCGTTCACCGAGCCCAGCGCCGAGATCGATATCCAGTTCCAGACCGGCCCGCTGGCCGGCAAGTGGCTGGAGGTTGCGGGCTCGGGCCAGGTGCACCCGAATGTGGTGCGCAACATGGGGCTGGATCCCGAAAAGTACATCGGCTTTGCCTTTGGCATGGGGCCCGACCGCCTGACGATGCTGCGCTACGGCGTCAACGATCTGCGCCTGTTCTTCGACGGCGACATCCGCTTCCTGTCGCAGTTCCAATAATCAAAAAAGTGAGCTGTCAGCGCTTGCTGTGATTGGATTTCAGATACTTTTATATCTGAAATTAAGCATTGATCAGCGCGAGTAGCTCATCTTTTGAAAGCACGCATGCCCAGCCGGCTGTAGGCCTTGAAGGTACAGCCAGCCATGAACGCCAAAGAGTCTGACTATGCAATTTCCTGAATCCTGGTTGCGCGAATTCTGTAACCCGCCTCTGACGACCGCCGAATTGGCCGAGACCCTGACCATGGGCGGCCTGGAGGTCGAAGAACTGCAGCCCGTAGCGCCGCCGTTCACGCGCATCGTGGTCGGCGAGATCAAGGACGCCCAGCAGCACCCCAATGCCGACCGCTTGCGCGTGTGCCAGGTGGATGTAGGCCAGGCCGAGTTGCTGACCATCGTCTGCGGTGCGCCCAATGCGCGCGTGGGCATCAGGGTGCCGTGCGCCCTGGTGGGCGCCGAGCTGCCGCCCGGTGAGGAAGGCAAGCCTTTCCTGATCAAGGTGGGTAAGCTGCGCGGCGTGGAGAGCCAGGGCATGCTGTGCTCGGCGCGCGAGCTCAAGCTGTCGGAAGACCATGGCGGCCTGCTCGAGTTGGCAGCCGACGCGCCCCTGGGCGAGGACATCCGCGTGCACCTGGACCTGGACGACACCTTGTTCACGCTCAAGCTCACGCCCAACCTGGCCCACGCGCTGAGCGTGTACGGTGTGGCGCGCGAGCTGGCGGCCCTGACGGGCGCGCCGCTGCAGGCGCCGGCCTTCGCGCCCGTGCCGCAGGCCCATGCCGACCGCCTGCCGGTCAAGGTCAGCGCCCCCGACCTGTGCGGCCGCTTTTCGGGCCGCATCGTGCGCGGCGTGAACCCGAAGGCTGCCACTCCGCAGTGGATGGTCGATCGGCTTGCGCGCTGTGGCCAGCGCAGCGTGGCGCCGCTGGTCGATATCTCGAACTACGTGATGTTCGAACTGGGGCGGCCTTCGCATATTTTCGACCTCGACAAGATCCATGGCGGCCTCGAGGTGCGCTGGGGTTTGCCGGGCGAGCAGCTCAAGCTGCTCAATGGCAGCACCGTCGCGGTCGATGGGCAGGTCGGCGTGATTGCCGACGGGCGCCAGGTCGAGTCGCTGGCTGGCATCATGGGTGGCGACGCCACGGCCGTCTCGGACGACACGCAAAACGTCTACATTGAAGCCGCATTCTGGTGGCCCAAGGCGATTGCAGGCCGTTCGCGCCGCTACAACTTCTCCACCGACGCCGGCCACCGTTTCGAGCGCGGCGTGGATCCGAGCCACACGGTGGAGCACATCGAGCGCATCACGGCGCTCGTGCAGCAGATCTGCGGCGGAGCTGCTGGTCCGATCGACGACGTGCAGGTCAATCTGCCGGTGGCGCGGCCCGTCACCCTGCGCATTGCGCGCGCCGCGCGCGTGATCGGCATGCCGCTCACCCAGGCGCAGTGCGCCGATGCGCTGGCCCGCCTGGGTTTGCCGCTGGAGCAGGGCGAGGGCACCGTGACCGTCACGCCGCCGTCGTACCGCTTCGACCTCACGCTGGAGGAAGACCTGATCGAGGAGGTCGCCCGCATGGTGGGCTACAACCACCTGCCGACCACGCCGCCGCTGGCGCCCATCACCCCGAAGCTGCGGGCCGAAAGCCGGCGCAGCGCCTTTGCCGTGCGCCGCCACCTGGCTGCGCTGGGCTACCAGGAAACCATCAATTTCAGTTTTGTCGACGAGCGCTGGGAGCACGGCCTCGCGGGCAACCCGCAGCCCATCAAGCTGCTCAACCCGATTGCAAGCCAGATGGGCGTCATGCGCTCATCCCTGCTGGGTTCTTTGCTGCAGGTTTTGAAGTTCAACCTGGACCGCAGGGCCGAGCGCGTGCGCGTGTTCGAGCTCGGGCGGGTGTTCCTGCGCGATGCATCGGTGGCCGATACCGACACCACCGTGGAAGGCTTCGACCAACCGATGCGCGTCGCAGGCCTGGCCTGCGGGCCGGCCGACATGCTGCAATGGGGCCGCAAGGACCAGGCGGTGGACTTTTTTGATGCCAAGGGCGATGTCGAGGCCTTGCTGGCGCCACGGCAGGCGCGGTTCGAGCCTGCGACCCATCCGGCCATGCACCCGGGGCGCTGCGCGCGCGTGGTGCTGGACGGCCGTGCGATCGGTTACGTTGGCGAGCTGCACCCGCAGTGGCGCCAGTCGTGGGAGCTGGCCCAGGCGCCTGTGATGTTCGAGCTGGAGCTCGACGCCGTGCTGGAGCGCAGCGTGCCGCAGTTCAAGGCGGTGCCCAAGCACCAGAGCGCGCAGCGCGATCTGGCCGTGGTGGTGGCCGAGCGCACTACGCATGCCCGGCTCCAGGCCGCCATCGCGTCGGCCGTGCCGGCCACGCTGCTGCGCAGTGCCATACTGTTCGACGTGTACCGGGCCAAGCCGGTCAAGGCGGGCGATGCCGCGCCGGCGACCGCCATGGCGGCGGGGGAAAAGAGCCTGGCGGTGCGCCTGACGCTGGGCAGCGGCGACGCCACGCTGACCGAGACGGACATCGACGCTGCGGTACAGGCCGTGGTGGCGCAGCTGGTGGCGCAGTGCGGCGCAAGGCTGCGCGTGTAATGAGCAACCGGAGCAACGACGTGATCGAATTTGCCGTAGAAAGCCTGGACACGCCGACGCTGACCAAGGCGCAGCTGGCCGACCTGTTGTTTGACCACATCGGGTTGAACAAGCGCGAGTCCAAGGACATGGTCGATGCGTTCTTTGACCTGATCGCCCAGCGCCTGGTCGAAGGCGCGGATGTGAAGCTGTCCGGATTTGGCAATTTCCAGATCCGCACCAAGGCGCCGCGCCCCGGACGCAACCCGCGCACGGGCGAAGCCATTCCGATCGGGGCCCGCCGCGTGGTCACCTTCCACGCCAGCAGCAAGCTCAAAGAGCAGATCCAGAGCCCCGCAGGTGCGTGACTGCCAGGGGGCGGCCGGGCGCGCAATGGTTGCAACCCCATGGCTGCCGCGGCGCGGCTGCGCTACCCTTGGCCACTGCCTGCTTCTTTCGCACTGACTTTCCCCTACCTCGCTCCCCCGGTATGCCGCTTCCTTCCATCCCTGCCAAGCGCTATTTCACGATCGGTGAAGTCGCCGAGCTGTGCGGCGTGAAGCCGCACGTGCTGCGCTATTGGGAACAGGAGTTCACCCAGCTGCGGCCCATGAAGCGGCGCGGCAACCGGCGCTATTACCAACACCACGAGGTGCTGATGATCCGCCGCATCCGCGACCTGCTGTACGAACAGGGCTTCACCATCAGCGGGGCGCGCAACCAACTGCAGGACACCTCCCCCACGCGCATGCACGAGGCCCTGCAGCCTGCGTTGGCAGAGCACGATGTGCCGGTGATCCAGTTGGCACCACCGGACAACGCAGGCTACAGCGCGCCGGTGTGGGGCGACATGGGCAGGGTACGGCAGGAATTGTTTGAAATCCGTTCACTTCTTTCCGATCAGTGAATATTTTCAGCATATAATCTAAAGCTTGTCGGCGTGTGGCGCAGCCTGGTAGCGCACTTGCATGGGGTGCAAGGGGTCGAAGGTTCGAATCCTTTCACGCCGACCATTGATCTAAAGAAACCAACGGGTTAGCTCTTCCAAGAGCTAGCCCGTTTTTCTTTCTGCCGACCGGGGCGAAGCCCCTGCACTTTGCTTCGCGATTGTTCAAGCCAGATTTTGCGGGTTGCCACCCAGTGGCCCAGTCCAGCCACCCGCCTGTTGCATGCCGGGGAGATGGCGCCACACCATCCCATCCGGCGCCTGTTTGAGTCCTGCGCACACCCTGTGGGCTGCGCGGCAGCCCACCGCCGCAGGTCTGGCGCCGGCCCACGCCCCCTCCCTTTGTCCTCCCACCGGTGTCCCCGCAATGCGGGGCGCCGCGTGTTCGCTTGGTGAAAGAGTTTTCCGAATCCGTGCCGTCCGCCAAAACAAGTAAAACGCGCAAAACGTCCCAGCGCATCCGCCGTCCCTCCAAACACCGCCGAATTTTTGCGCTGCTGCTCGCGGCAGTGGGGCTGTCGGTGAGTTCCTGTGCCGACCGCCTGCTGCAGGAAGGCCGCGAGCTGGAGCAACTGGTCAGAGAACTCGGCACGCCAAAGCAGAACCACCAGCGTGTGTCCCGCGTTGGCTCCGGCCATCAGCGCAACGCGTCAGGAGATTTTGCGGCGTGCCGGCAGTTTTTTGCGAACGGAAGGCCGCCCGTGCTCGCGCCTCAGCCCACGCAGCGGGCACTGTGCTACGACGCCTTTGCCATCCTCCATTCGGGCGCCAGCAAAACACCGGTGTATGTCGCAGAAAAGCTCAATCGGGCCGCGGTCGCGGATGCCGACGAGGTGCGCACCAACCGGTTTTTCGCCGATGCCCGGCTGCGCCCTGCAGAGCGGGCCACGCTCGGCGATTACAAGGGCAGCGGCTTCGATCGCGGCCACATGGCCCCGGCCGGCAACATGCCCACGGCGCAGGCGATGGCGCAGAGCTTTTCGCTGGCCAACATAGTGCCCCAGGCGCCCCAACACAACCAGGGCGCCTGGAGGGTGTCGGTCGAGGCCGCCACCCGAAAATATGCGGCCAAGGCAAGCGGGGATGTGTACGTCATCACCGGCCCGGTCTTCCTGCCCAGCATTGATGAAAGCCAGGGCATCGGCCCGGGGAATGTGCGCGTGCCACGCTATTTGTTCAAGCTCGTCTACGACGAAGACCGGAACCGTGCCTGGGTGCACTGGCATCGCAACGACAACGCCACGCGGGCTGCGCAGCCGATCAGCTATGAAGAGCTGGTGCGGCGCACGGGGATCGAGTTTTTGCCAGGGGTGTACCCGCGCGGATGACGCCTGCGGGGGACGCCCAGGCAGCACCGTGCCGCCCTGTGCGGCACGGGCGTTGGGCTTGGGTGGGCGCCGCCATGCACCATGTTTTGGCGTTGCAGGAGTGCAGGCCGCATTCCACGGAGTGCGGGTGCCGCGTTGCACACGGCTGCGGTAACCCATCTGGACGCCGCACCCAATTTGGGAGGATCATGCGTGCGGGGCAGATCCCCGCGGTGCAAGCGTTTGGGAAGTCTGCTCACAACCCGGTTCACTTTGCCAAGGGAGGTTTGCCATGGGGTTCCGTTTCTTTGAGCACCGCCGCGACACCCACCTGCGTCGCTCGCGTGAATACCTGGAAGAGGCCAACGTCGCTCGGGTCGAGCACCAGGCCGCGGCAGAGCACCATGCGGCATTGGCCAAGATGTACGCGCAGCGCATCGTGCGCATCGAGGAAGAAATCCTCAGCGCACTGCATTCGCCCTCCATGGTGGTTCCCGCTTCCGCGGATGCGCTGAGCGAGGACGGGAACCGGGGCAAGGGCGAGTCGGTGCTGGCCTACCCGTCCCGCGCATTTCGCACGTGAACCAGTACGCCGGCTGAGGCGCGCCGGGGGAGGGTGCGCCCCCGGCGGCTGTGCCAGCGTGGCGATGTCGCCTGCGGCGGTCGGGGCATACGCATAATGGTCTCCAGGCCGGTCACCGGCCCGGAGACCCGCATGAAGAAAACCCTCACTTTGACCGCTGCCATCCTGTGGCTCGGCCTGGCGGCACCCGCCGCCCACGCCGCCTGCTACCTGGTTTACGGACCGGGGCAGCAGCTCGTCTACCGCGCGCCCGAACCGCCCGTGGATCTGTCGCGCCCGCTGCACGAAACCCTGCCGGCCGTTGCACCCGGCGGCACGCTGGTGTTCTCGCTGGATTCGCATGGCTGTGAGCGTGAAATACGCCAGTTGCCGCCGCGCAGCGGGGCGAGCGCGGTGCCGGCACGCCCTGGGCGCGGGGCGGCACCGGTGCGCCGCAACGGCGCCTGAACTCCCGCTGCGCGGGCCTTTCGGGCCTGAGACAATCGGGGCATGAGCGATGATCTGAACGACAAACAAACCCCTTACCCGAGCGACTGGCTGCAGGTGGAATCCGTGGACCTGGACGCGCAGGGCGTGGCGCACAGGCCGGACGGCAAGGTGGTCTTCATCGACGGCGCACTGCCGTTCGAGTGGATCACGGCCCACACCCACAAGCGCAAGAACAATTGGGAGCAGGCCAGCCTGACGGCCGTCCACCGCGAGTCGCCCCAGCGCGTGCGCCCGGGGTGCCCGCACTTTGGCCTGCACGCGGGCGCCTGCGGCGGCTGCAAGATGCAGCACCTGCACGTGGGCGCCCAGGTGGCGGTCAAGCAGCGCGCCCTGGAAGACAACCTGTGGCACCTGGGCAAGGTCAAGCCCGAGATGCTGCTGCGCCCCATCGAAGGCCCCGCCTGGGGATACCGCTACCGGGCACGCCTGTCGGTGCGCCACGTGGTCAAGAAGGGCACGGTGCTCGTCGGTTTCCACGAGCGCAAGAGCCGCTATGTGGCCGACATGCAGGTCTGCCCGGTGCTGCCGCCGCACGTGAGCCGCATGCTGATGCCGCTGCGGGCGCTGATCGCTTCCATGGACGCGCGCGACACCTGCCCGCAGATCGAGCTGGCCTGCGGCGACAGCGTCACCGCCCTGGTGCTGCGCCACCTCGAACCCCTGTCGGCCGACGATCTGGCGCGCCTGCGCACGTTTGCCGCCGCGCACGGCGTGCAGTGGTGGCTGCAGTCCAAGGGGCCGGAGACGGTGAAGCTGCTCGACGAGGGCGGGGCGCAGCTGTCGTATGCGCTGCCCGAGTTCGGCATCACGATGCCGTTCAAGCCGACCGATTTCACCCAGGTCAACCCACAGATCAACCGCGTGCTGGTGTCGCGCGCACTGCGCCTGCTCGACGTGCAAAAAACCGAGCGCGTGATCGACTGGTTCTGCGGCCTGGGCAACTTCACGCTGCCGCTGGCGACGCAGGCGCGCGAGGTGCTGGGCATCGAGGGCAGCGAGACCCTGGTGGCGCGCTCGCGCGAGAACTATGCCTCCAATCAGGCCCAAACGCACGGTGGTAAAGCGCTGGCAGCTACTGATTTTGTAGCTCGCAACCTGTTCGAGATGACGCCCGAAATGCTGGTCGCCGATGGCGCGGCCGACAAGTGGCTGGTCGATCCGCCGCGCGAGGGTGCTTTTGCGCTGGCCAAGGCGCTGGCCGACCTGGAGCAGTCGCGCATCGGCGCCGAAGGGGCGGCCCCGCTGCCCGTGGGCTTTGATGGCTGGACGCCGCCGAAGCGCATTGTCTACGTCAGCTGCAACCCCGCCACGCTGGCGCGCGATGCCGGCCTGCTGGTGCACCTAGGCGGTTACCGCTGCACGGCGGCGGGTATGGTCAACATGTTCCCGCACACGGCGCATGTGGAGAGCATGGCGGTGTTCGAGCGCGCCTGAGCGCGGGGGCGGAGGGCAGAGCGGGCACCCGCGCCGCCGCCCGCTGGCGCGCTTCAGCTGCGGCGGGCGCTGTTCGCGCTGCGCAGATCGCGCGGTTCGGTTTCGATGGCGTCTTCGCGCGCCGCCTTGCCAGGCTTGTCGGCCTGGCCCAGCATCGACGGCGTGCCCTCGATCTTGTTCTCGCGCATGTAGCCGTCCATGTCTTTCCAGCCGGCAAACACCGCCGCCTTGGACGACTTGGGGTTGAGCGTGTAGCAGTCTTCGAGCCCGCGCAGCGCGTGGCGGCAGGCGCCGCCAATGGCCTTGGCTTCGGCCTCGCGCTGGACGATGCGCGGATCGGGGCCCAGCCCCGGAATATCGCAGCCGGCGAGCAAGAGGACCAGCACAGCGGCAGCGCTGCGTTGCGGCAGGGAGGGGGCTTTCTGGAACATGTCCTTCCATTATCGGCAGGCGGGCGCGCCGGTTGAGCCCTATTCGCTTGGGTTCGGTCATGAAAAAGGCCCCTTGCGGGGCCTTCTTGGCGGGACTGCAGTCCGGATTTTACTCGCGCTCGCCGCCCATGATGCCGAGCAGGGCCAGCAGGCTCTGGAACACGTTGAAGATGTCCAGGTACAGGGCCAGCGTGGCGCTGATGTAGTTGGTCTCGCCGCCGTCGAGGATCTGCTTGAGGTCGTACAGCATGTAGGCGCTGAAGATGCCAATGGCGGCAACCGAGATCGCCATCATGCCGGCCGACGAGCCGACAAATACGTTGACGACCGCGCCGACCATCAGCACCAGGGCGCCGACGAACAGCCACTTGCCCATGCCCGAGAGGTCGCGCTTGATCACGCTGGCCATGCTCGCCATGACGAAGAACACGCCGGCCGTGCCGCCCATGGCCGTCATGATGAGTTCCGAGCCATTCTTGAAGCCCAGCACCATGCCGATCAGGCGCGAGAGCATCAGGCCCATGAAGAAGGTGAAGCCCAGCAGCACGGGCACGCCGGCGGCCGAGTTTTTGGTCTTTTCGATGGCGTACATGAAGCCGAAGGCGCCGCCCATGAAGACGATCAGGCCCAGGCCGCCGCGCAGCGACTGCGTGATGCCGGTGGCCACGCCGATCCAGGCGCCCAGCACGGTGGGCAGCAGGCTCAGCGCGAGCAGCCAGTAGGTATTGCGCAGCACCTTGTGCCGCTGTTCCTGCGAGATGCCGTAGCCAGTGTCCGCAGAGGAGTGGAGGGCCGTTACCCGGTCGTTCATGAAGTCTCTCCTGAGTGACCTGCACAGCGCAGGCCCGTGGATTCTAGGTGGTGACGGCGGACCGCTATGCAATACCTGGGTGCAGTTGCCTACTTTTGGTAAGGGTTCTTTTGCGTTGGGCGGACATAGCGCAATGGCGGTGCAGGGGTATGCTGTGGCGCTTTTAACCACGGGCTTTACGGCCCCCACTGGTCCACAAGACCTTGCACGCATGAAAAACACCGTAGAACTCGAATGGGCAGACGTTCAGAAGATCGCTGCCGCCGCCCAGGCCGAAGCCCTGCAAAACCAGTGGGCCGTGACCATTGCCATCGTCGATGCGGGCGGGCACCTGCTGTCGCTGCAGCGCCTGGACGGCGCCGCACCGCTGTCGGCGCATGTGGCGCCGGCCAAGGCTCGCACGGCTGCTCTGGGCCGGCGCGATACCAAGGGCATCGAAGACATGATCAATAACGGCCGCACGGCGTTCCTTAGCGCGCCGACCATCAATGGCATGCTCGAAGGCGGCCTGCCGATCGTGCACAACGGCCAGTGCATCGGCGCCGTGGGCGTGAGCGGCGTCAAGGCGCCCGAAGACGCCCAGGTGGC